>NZ_JBEOOB010000008.1:0-127939 GCF_040308685.1 Pseudoalteromonas sp. 20-MNA-CIBAN-0454
AAGGGATCACCGCTGTTAAAATTTGCGGTGGAAAGTGAGCTTTAGTGCTTGCTGTCCACCTCAGGGCGTGTTGTTAGGCTTGCGATTCGTACGTCTGTTCATGGTGTCCGAGCACATCAGCTTTCGTAATGGAAGAAAATACTCGATGAAATTCTGACAAGATCCAGCGTGCTGAAACATCATTTTCTTCTGGGTCATTGACTAGCACGTCTCGATCTTTAACGCACCATCCAGAAGGGCTTCTATTCGATGTTACTGGAACGTTCTTTCCCCGCTTCTCCATCTTTGCAGCGGGCATTCGAACAGATGCCAGAGTTTTTTTTAAGTCAGTTAGGTCTTGAACAAGCCTGCAGCTGAAGCATTGTTTAGCCTGATGCATGGTGCGCACGACTTCGTATGCTCCTAACAGCCACAACCACATGAGCGACTCTGCACGTTCAACGTGACTAACATTAATGCGTTTACTAGAAAAACCGTGATCGAGGTTTTCAAGAATTTCGTCAGCAAACGTGTAGAGTACATTTACACGGCCAGACAAATAATGGGAAAACGCAATCAATGGATCACGCTCTACGATTTCTTCCCATGTTGGATTGATAAGACAATCCTCAAATCTTTGTAAATACTTTATAGTAAGCCTAACGCCTTGCTCACCGGAAAATTGGGAGCGCAGCGAGTAATTTTTCCGAGTGCAGCAACTTGTTATGCATCTCTTTCCCAAGACCTGTAGTGATCTTCACGGATGTTCTTTAAATGAGATGCTAATCCATCAAGATCAGGAAACATAGATGAATCATTGACTCCATATGCATTCAATATTTGTCTGAACTTGGTACGCAGATGTTGAGGAATTATATATTTTTCTAATCGACTACCATAAGAGAATGGCTTACTCGGATCTTGCTGTACTGATAGAACCCCTGATTGTGCTTTAATTCTAGGCGTTGCATGCGGAGGCCAGAAGAGTCCATGACCTCTACTACTTTCACTATTGACATAATCAATAGGGCTTTTAGAAATAGTAATATCTAGTGGAGGAGTTTTATAGATTAAAAAATAAAATGCACTGCTACCATCATACCCATTTGATTTTTCTTGCTCATTAATTTCGATATCATCTTTTACCGCAAAATAAAGTGCAACCAATGGATTAGTTGTCCAATCTAGTAAACGTGTTGGCAAACCATGATGTTGAGCAAGAGCAAGCCACTCCCAGTCATTGTTTGGAATCTTATTCATATAGGCTTGAGCCTGACTTTTAAACTCACGAAGCATTCTTTGCTCATCATAGTACCCCGTCTCATCGGTACTTCTACCTAGTGAAGGGATTAATTCATAATAGCTTTTCGAGACACCACGAAAATAATACCTAGTCTGTGATGGCCAATCAGAAAATAGCTTATGAAAGTGTTCAAATGATTCGATAACTGTTTCCATAAATCCTCAAACTACCTCTATAAATGCATAACGCCCGCATAAGGGGCTGATGATAGTTTGCTAAAATGTGAAGCGGAGCGGAACCGAGCAAACTGTTAGCAGTCCCGTGCTTGATGCGCTTGTTATATGCCGTAGTTTGCGTCTACTAATTCACCAACAACTATATTGTTTGCTGCTTCATTATTATTAAGCCAAGTTTTTATATTATCACTATCTTCTTTAGTAGCAGAAACATAACGATGCTCAGAGCAAATAAAAGCATTAAATTCTTTAACGTCTCCGCCGCCACTCATGATTAGTTCATGGTCTTCAACAAAAGAGACTAATTGATCTAGAAATAAATCAAACTCATCTGAGCTTTTGGCGCCAATTGAGCATGAAATTTCAAAACCAAAAACGGCAAACTCGTCTAAATATAACTTTTTACGTAATCTACGACTTTTGATACTGCACATGATGTTCCTTAGGCATATAACGCCGCAATAAAAGGCGAGCGGTAGCGAGTCCAGCCCACGCATTTTGTGGGCGATTTTTAATTGCTTTGTTATAAACGATTTGCATTGTGCTTGATTGTTTCTTTAGTCACAGCAGCTTGATTATCCTGCCAATTTTTCGTTTGCTCTTTCTGATTATCATTAATCTTTTTTTGAAAATCGGTATTGTGTGAGCTAATAGCAATATCGTATTCAGTTTTCTTTTCTATGAGCTTTATGTATGCCTTCACCAGCTCTGGGTTCTCTGGTTTTTCATTGATCATGTATTCAAGAAATGCTCGACAGTTGTTAAAGTCCCAAGTATTCATAATACCTCCTTGATAGTTTATAACAGCTTATTGAACACCACTATGGGGGTTTATAACACCCCAAAACGGCGTATATTACATGGCTCAATAGTTCCACTAAATAACTACAATGTAAACAAGTAATTACGTATGTTATAAAGTTACCGTAGTTAAAATACCCCAAAACGACTTTTAATAATGTTATTGGACAAAATACAAATAACTGTCTATATATACAGTGTCGAGTTTAAATAATTGAATATCATTTATGAAATCTCTCTTTCTAACCATGATTAAAGATCATATGTATAGCAAGCGTTATGCAAAGAGCACTATTGAAGCTTATTTGTTTTGGATAGCTGCCTATATCCGCTTTAATAATATGCAACACCCAAACTCTATGGGGGATACTCAAGTAGAATTATATTTAAATCATTTAGTAAACTCGCAAAATGTAGCGCAAGGCACACAATCCCAGGCATTGAATGCGCTAAGTTTTCTATATAAGGAAATAATTAAAAGTCCTCTCTCATTATCATTAGATTTTGTAAAAAGTGAACGCCCGAGAAAATTACCTGTTGTGCTTACACAAACAGAAGTTTCAGCGTTATTTAAACACTGTATTACAAAGCATTATTTAGCGTGTGCACTACTTTATGGTAGCGGTATGCGGTTAATGGAGGTACTACGTTTGCGGACACAAGATATTGATTTTGATTATAACTGTGTTCGAATTTGGGATGGTAAAGGGGGCAAAAATCGTGTTGTAACGCTTGCAGGAGAACTGATACCACAAATACGAACACAAATTCAATTAGTCGATAATTATTTACAATTAGACCTAAATAACCCGCTGTTTTGTGGCGTGTATATGCCGCATTTATTACGTAAAAAATATCCAAATCATAACAAACAGCTGGGTTGGCAATATTTATTTCCATCTTATAAACTCAGTATTGATCCTGAGAGTAAACAGCTAAGGCGCCATCATATTGATGAAAAGCAATTACAGCGCGCTGTAAAAAAAGCGGCTTTTAATGCACACATTAATAAACACGTTACGCCACATACTTTGCGCCACTCATTCGCTACGCACTTACTGCAAAGCGGCGCTGATATACGCACAGTACAAACACAACTCGGGCACAGCGATATTCGTACAACACAAATATATACCCATGTTTTACAGCAAGGTGCTAATGGTGTTATTAGCCCTTTTTCAAGATTATAAACGTCTCTATTTAAAACAAAAAAGCACAACCCACAAGAGTTATGCTTTTTTAATTAATCTTTAATCTGAGTATGTTACAAACGAATGCCGCCGTCTATTTCTACTACGCGACCGGTAAAAAAGTCGTTTTCGATAATATATTGTGCGGTATGGGCTATTTCTGCAGTTTCACCTAAACGCCCTACTGGGGTTACGCTAAGCATGCGCTCTTTAGCTTCTGGTTTCATTACGTCGGTCATTGCGGTGCTTATAACACCTGGTGCAATTGCGCCTACGCGAATACCAAAACGGCCAAGCTCTTTAGCCCATGTAGTAGTAAGCGCTACAACGCCTGCTTTAGAGGCTGCGTAGTTTGTTTGCCCTATGTTTCCGGCGCGCGCTACGCTCGACATATTTACAATAACGCCACCTTTGCCCGACTCAATCATATGGCTGGCGGCTTCTCGCCCTGCCAAAAACACGCCAGTAAGGTTTACGTCTATTACTGATTGAAATTGCTCAAGCGACATTTTTTTAACTACTTTGCCATCTTTAGCTTTAATAAACATGCCATCGCGTAAAATACCGGCGTTGTTGATCAATACACCAATATGGCCAAAGTCGCTATTAATGGTGTTAAATACCGCTTCCATTTCGCTCTCGTTGGTAACGTTAGCGGCGTAGCCTTGAATACGCGTAGTTACGCCGTCAAGTTGACTTAATTGCTCAGTTGCTGTGTTAAGTGCATCTTGCGCCATATCGATTAGGGCAATGTTTGCGCCCATTTTTGCAAACTTTTGCGCCATAGCAAAACCTAAGCCTTGTGCGCCACCGGTTATTACTACCGTGTTATTTTTAATTTCCACGCGTTACCCCTACTTCGAAAATAATTTAAATATGGCACTAAAATCTTCAGTACCCGCACCTTGGTGCTGCAGTGTAGCGTATAAGTCGTTGGCCATTGAACCCATTGGCGTGGCTGATTTACTTTGTTTTGCCGCTTCCATTGCCAAGCCTAGGTCTTTTGCCATTAGATCGACCATAAAGCCTGGTTTGTATTCGTTACTTGCAGGAGCCGACTCCATTACACCCGGACACGGGTTATATAACTCTAACGTCCAGTTACGCCCTGAGCTTGCGGTCATTATGTCGCTAAGCACTTTAGGGTCTAGGCCATTATTTATACCCATTTGTAGTGCTTCGCTGGTGCCTGCCATTAAAATGCTCAACAGCATGTTATTACATATTTTTGCAACTTGCCCTGCGCCAATGTCGCCTGCATGAAAAATATTTTTGCCCATATCAACCAGCACAGTATTGGCTTTGTCGAACGCGGCTTTATCGCCGCCTACAATAAAGGTAAGTGTGCCGGCGGTTGCGCCTGCAACGCCACCCGATACCGGTGCATCTACAAAGCTAATACCTTGCTGTGCTAACTCTTTACCAACCACGCGCGCCGATTCGGCATCTATGGTTGAGCAATCAATAACTAAGGTGGTTTTGCTTAAGCTGTTAATTAGCCCGTTTTCGCCCAAATAAAGCGCTTTAACATGCTTGCCAGCAGGCAACATGCTAATAAGTATGTCTACGTTGTTGGCACATTGCGTTGCATCTGCGGCTGCGTTTGCACCTTTGCTTTTTAGCTCGTTAACTGTATTTTGGTTTAAGTCGAACACACTTACTGTGTGCCCTGCTTTAATAAGGTTTGCCGCCATGGGCCCACCCATATTGCCTAAACCAATAAATCCTATATTGAGTTTACTCATAGCTTTAGCCTTGTTGTAATTGTTTAAGTGGGTGGTTATTGCCATAGCGATCTTCAAAAAAGCTATCTACCACAGAGCTTGGCACGTCGCTGAGTGTTTTGTATTGCCAGTTTGGCGCACCGTCTTTGTCGATTAACAATGCACGTACACCTTCTTGAAACTCACCCACTTCGCCAGCACGTACCGACATACCCAGCTCCATTCTAAAACACTCTGCAAGGCTTTTGCCTTTACTGGTTTTTAACTGGCGGCTTACTAACGCACAACTTAGCGGACAACCATGCTTAAGCGATTTTTGCGCCTTTAGTAGCCATTTGTCGTCTGTGTTTAAGTTTAAAATATAGTCAACCTGTTGTTGTAGCGTAGTAAACTCAGCGAGTTCTTGAATAGTTGCCAAATTTGCTTTGATATTACCTTTAGGCAAACGCCCTGATTGCTGATCTAAATCAGTTAACAGCGTAGTAAGTTTTTCGTGATTTAAACTGGCCGTTTTACCCCATTTAATGCTGAGTAAACCCGCTAAAAGTGCATCGTATTTGTCTGCTTTTACATAGTGATCGGCAAGGGCAACAAAACGGGCATCGTCGCAATTTATAGACGCTGACGTAAGCCCTAAAAATAATCCAACACTGTGAGGCATTTTATGTAAAAAATAACTACCGCCAACATCTGGGTATAAGCCAATAGTTTGCTCAGGCATTGCTATACGCGATGTTTCGGTTACTACGCGGTGGCTTGCACCGGCCATTAAGCCTAAACCGCCGCCCATTACAATGCCGTTACCCCACACTAATAATGGCTTTTCGTAACAGTGAATTAAATAATCAAGCCGATACTCTTGCGTAAAAAAATCTTCTACTAAGTCGCTTGCGCTGCCTTGAGTCATAGCGTGGTGCAAACTTACAACATCGCCGCCAGCACAAAAGGCTTTGTCGCCTGCGCCTTTTAATACCACCATAGCAATACTGCTATCTTGCGCCCATGCTTTTAGTTGCGGCTCTAATAGTTTGATCATTTCAAAATTAAGCGCGTTTAATGATTTTGGTGCATTTAGCGTAGCAAACGCTATTAAAGCACCATTTGACGCGGTTGCCGTTTCGAATACGACTGCGTCATCTGCATGATTTAATAATGTTAAGCCGCTCATTAGCCGTTCACCCAATTTGCACGACGCTTTTCTAAAAAGGCACTTACGCCTTCTTGCTGATCTTCGGTGTCAAATAAGGCCACAAATAACTCACGTTCTAGCGGTAAAATGCTCGCCATAGGCTGATGACGCCCTTTTTGAATTAATGTTTTACATGCTGCAACCGATGACGGACTTTGATCGGCCACTTGGTTAGCTAGTTTAAGCGCCGCAGCAAAACTTTCGCCTTGTGGAACAACTTCTTCAACTAAGCCAATTTGCAGTGCTTTGTCGGCTTTTAAGCGCTCGCCACATAAAATCATGCGTTTTGCCCAGCCTTCGCCAACCAGCCATGCTAAGTTTTGTGTACCACCAGCGCACGGTAGTAAACCTACTTTAGCTTCAGGAAGCGCCATTTGTGCTTGCTCTTCAGCAATACGAATATCACACGCGAGTGCTACTTCTAAACCACCGCCCATGGCATAGCCATTAATAGCCGCAACCGACACGCCTCTAAAGTTACTAAGTGCTTCAAATGCTTCACCAAATACGCGCGACATTTCGGCGGCTACGCCTTTATCGCCACCGGCAAACAAGTTTAAGTCGGCGCCAGCACTAAAAAACTTTTCGCCTTCGCCGGTAAGCACTAGTGCATAAATATTTTTATTTTTATTTAACTTATTAACGGTGTTTTTTAAGGCTATTAATGTGTCTTTGGTCCAGGTATTTGCTGGTGGGTTTGACATAGTTAATATGGCTACATGACCTTCGGTCGTTAATTCAATGCTAGGATTAGACTTAGTATTTGACTCTGACATAAATAACTCCTTATAAAACTTCGCTGGCTGACTCTGCTAAAATACGACGCGCTATAATAACGCGCATTATTTCATTAGTGCCTTCTAAAATTTGGTGTACACGTACATCTCGTACATGGCGCTCTAATGGGTATTCTTTAATATAACCATAGCCACCATGAATTTGCAGGGCGTCGTTACATACGGTAAAGCCTACATCGGTTGCAAAACGTTTTGCCATGGCGCAATACGTAGTTTTTTCGCTGTCGTTATTATCAAGCTTAAACGCAGCCAGCCTTACCATTTGGCGCGCGGCTACAAGCTCGGTGTTCATATCGGCAATTTTAAACTGCAGCGCTTGAAACGCGGCCAGTGGTTTACCAAACTGAGTACGTTCTTTTAAATATTCGCGGGCCGTATTAAGCGCCGCTTGCGCCGTGCCAATTGAACAGGTTGCAATATTAATGCGCCCACCATCAAGGCCTTGCATAGCAAATTTAAAGCCTTCGCCTTCTGCACCTAATAAGTTATGCGCCGGAATACGCACATCTTCAAAACTAATTAAGCGTGTAGGTTGTGCGTTCCAGCCCATTTTTTCTTCGGCTTTACCGTATTCAACACCTTTAGCGTCGGCAGGTACTATAAAGGCCGAAATACCTTTAGGGCCATCGCATCCGGTGCGCGCCATCACAACTAATACTTCGGTTTCGCCCGCGCCCGAAATAAACATTTTTGAGCCGTTAATAACGTATTCGTCGCCATCGCGTACTGCTTTAGTTTTTAGCGATGCGGCGTCTGAACCTGAGCCTGGCTCTGTTAAACAATACGATGCCAGTAAATCGCCAGTAACCAGTTGTTCGCAGTATTTGTCTTTAGCGGCGTCAGTACCAAAGCTTGCTACCATCCAAGTGGCCATATTATGTATGGTTAACATGGCTGTTGTTGCGGTACAGCCCATAGCAAGTTGTTCAAATATAATGCTTGAATCTAAACGCGATAAGCCAAGGCCACCGGCTTCTTCTGGCGTGTAAAGGCCGCAAAAACCTAGTTCGCCTGCAGCTTTAATCGTGTCTTTAGGAAAAATATGTTCGCGATCCCACTTAGCGGCGTAAGGTGCGAGTTCTGAGTCAGCAAACTGTCGTGCTGTTTGAGCAAATGCTTGCTGATCATCTGATAAATTAAAGTCCATATAGACCTCTTCAATTAGTTATGTGTTGTCTAGGTGATTAGTGAAGAGCAACGAAGGTAATAGGAGTTACCTTCGTGCCCTTCTTTATTATTAATTATGCTTTTTATAAACTATTTATTATGAGTAATTACTTTAAGTTAATGCTCATATTTGGACCCGACGCGATGTCGTCTTCAAACCAACGTGAAGTAATGGTTTTAGTTTCGGTATAAAAACGGATACCTTGCTTACCGTAAGTGTGAGTATCGCCATAAAACGAGCCTTTCCAACCAGTAAACGAAAAGAACGGCAGTGGCACCGGGATAGGAATATTAATACCTACTTGGCCTACTTCAATTTCGTGTTGGAACTTACGCGCAACCGCGCCGCTTGAGGTAAATAACGACGTGCCATTACCGTATGGGCTGTCGTTTATTAGGGCAATGGCTTCCTCTAATGTATTTACAAACATACACGCCAGTACGGGACCAAAAATTTCTTCTTTGTATAGGTCCATGTCTTTAGTTACATCGGTAAACAACGTTGGGCCTACCCAGTTACCTTGCTCGTAGCCTTCAACCGTAAAGTTTGAACCGTCAATTAAACACTTAGCGCCTTGCTCTTTACCACCGGCAATAAGCGATAAAATACGTGCTTTTGCAGCCGGTGATGTTTGCGGGCCATACGCTGCGCCTGCATCATCCCATACGCCTGGGCGTACACCTTCAAAGCCCGCTTTAATTTCATCAACCCAGTCTTTTGCTTGGCCAACAAATACTGCAACCGAAATACCCATACAACGCTGACCAGCGGCACCAACCGACGCGCCAACTAAGTTATTTACCACATGCGATTTGCTGGCATCAGGCATAATAACCATGTGGTTTTTAGCACCCACACACGCTTGTACGCGTTTAAGATTTGCTGTGCCTTTTGAATATATATAAGCGCCAACGCCACACGAGCCAACAAACGAAATAGCGCGTACTGCTTTGTCCTCTAGTATGCGATCTACTTGTGGTTTTGTACCATGTACTACTTGTAATACGCCTTTTGGCGCGCCTGCTTCCATAAATAACTCAGCTAAGCGCATTGGCGTAAGTGGATCTTGTTCAGACGGTTTTAAAATAAAGGTGTTACCACACACAATTGCCAGCGGAAACATCCATAATGGGATCATTGCCGGAAAGTTAAACGGCGTAATACCCGCACACACACCTAATGGTTGCATGTAAGAATAAGTATCGATTTTACGCGCTACGTTTTCCATGGTTTCGCCCATCATCATCGATGGTGCGTTAGCCGCTTGTTCAACTACTTCAATACCACGCCATACGTCGCCTTTGGCATCTTCAAAGGTTTTACCCAGCTCATGACAAATAATAGTAGCAAGCTCGTCGTGGTGCTCCTTTAATAGCGCAGCGTATTTCATCATAATGCGCGCACGTTCAGTAATTGGCACATCTTTCCACGTTTTAAACGTTTCTGAAGCTGAGGCAATAGCTGCGTCCATTTCTGCGTCTGTGGTGCAAGGTACTTGGGCTAGCACTTCTTGGTTGGCTGGATTTATTACGTCAATAAGTTCTTTTGAGCTTGATTGAATAAATTCGCCGTTAATCAGTAGTGGTACTTGGTGCATAATTAAATCCTGTTTTATAAGAGTGTTAGTGCAGCTTTATTATTATAATTAGCGCTGCATTGATTATTATTTTGTGATGAAAATTAAACTGTTTCTATTGCCATGGCGACGGCTTCACCGCCACCAATACATAAAGACGCTACGCCTTTTTTAAGGCCGCGGTTTTTAAGTGCATGAATAAGCGTTACTAAAATACGTGCGCCGCTTGCACCAATTGGATGGCCCAATGCACATGCACCGCCATTTACGTTAACTTTGTTTTCATCTAGTTTAAGCTCGTTAATAGCAAGCATAGTAACCATGGCAAACGCTTCGTTAATTTCCCACAGGTCAACATCGGCTGTAGTCCAACCGGCTTTTTCTAGTACCTTGTTCATTGCGCCTACTGGCGCTACTGTAAATTCGCTTGGTTTTTGAGAATGCGTGCTGTGCGCTACAATTTTACAAAGCGGGGTTAAGCCCTGCTCTTTGGCTTTTGACTCGCTCATTAAAATAAGTGCTGCACCACCGTCTGAAATTGACGATGAGTTAGCGGCTGTAATTGTGCCGTCTTTTTTAAATGCAGCACGTAGGCTCGGAATTTTTTCTGGGCGGGCATTACCTGGTTGCTCGTCAATGGCAACAGTAACGTCGCCTTTGCGTGTTTGCATAGTGTGCGGCGCAACTTCGTTATTAAAGCTACCGTTTTCAATCGCGGCTTTTGCTTTGGTTAGCGAGCTTAGTGCAAAGTTATCCATTTGTTCACGGCCAATACCGTATTCATCGGCGGTGTCTTGTGCAAAACAACCCATTGCTTTGTTGTCGTAAGCATCTTCAAGACCATCGCTCATCATGTGATCTTTAATTTCGCCATGCCCCATGCGCATACCGCCGCGTGCTTTGGGAATAAAGTACGGTGCATTACTCATACTTTCCATGCCACCAGCCACTGCTGAATTGATAGAGCCCGCTTTAATTAGGTCATGTGCCAACATTGCCGCTTTTAAGCCCGAGCCACACACTTTATTTATAGTGGTAGCGCCCGTGCTAAGTGCCAGGCCTGCTTTTAACATTGCTTGACGAGCAGGTGCTTGGCCTACACCAGCAGGTAATACACAGCCCATAATTACTTCATCAATAGCATCTGTGCTTAGGCCTGTTTCTGCCAATGCACTAGCAATAGCGGTTGCCCCCAGCTCAGTTGATTGCGCATCATTAAGTGCGCCCATAAATCCACCCATTGGTGTGCGTTTTGCTGCTACAATAACAACGGCTTCAGTAGTCATAAAAGGCTCCATTTAGTAATTGGCACTGTGCAATTTAACGCGCTGAGCCAAATAATTTATTTATAATCTGTTTACGAGCATACATAATATTTACGTTTACGCCAACGTAAATCTAAAATCAACTTTTAGTTGACTGTAAAAACTGTAAACTTATTTGTATTATGTATCATTACACTTCAGTAAAAACGCCTACGCAGGCTTTAAAGCCTAACTTTAATGAAAGTTTACTCGCTATTTTCATTAGTCTAAAGTATTACATAAACATCTTACTTTACCTTTACGTAAACTTCACTTATATTGGGGTTATTCGAATGAGGTAAACACTACTATGAAACCAGATAATCAAACAAGCTTTGCAACGTCGGCCACTGTGCCTGCCAATAATGAACAAACTTTTAGTATTAGCGAACTCGCAAAGGAGTTTGACATTACCACCCGCTCTATCCGCTTTTATGAAGACCAAGGGCTTGTTACGCCAAGTAGAAATGGCCAAACCCGTATTTACTCTAAACGCGATAAAGTACGCTTAAAATTAATTTTACGTGGTAAACGCTTAGGTTTTACGCTGGCAGAAACAGGACGTTTGTTTGAACTTTACGACGCCGACAAATCAAGTGCTAAGCAACTGGTAACTATGCTTGACCTTATTAGCGAGAAAAAAGCCGACCTTTCACAACAGATGGACGACATTAAAGTTGTTCTTATGGAATTGGTAACAGCCGAGCGCCGTTGCCGCGACACACTAAATAAAATAGATGAGTAATACGCGGTATTAACTTAATCAATCACACAGGAATGAATCATGAGCACTATTTCACTATATAAAGAAATGAACTTTGGCCTTGGCGAAACCGCCGATATGATCCGCGGACATGTAAATAGCTTTGCCAGCCAAGAAATTGCCCCACTAGCCGAAAAAACTGACCTTGATAACGCTTTTCCAAACCAGCTTTGGCCACAAATGGGCGAAATGGGTTTACTGGGAATGACAGTAGCTGAAGAATTTGGTGGTGCTGGTTTAGGTTATTTAGAGCATGTTATTGCCATGGAAGAAATTAGCCGTGCAAGTGCTTCTATTGGCCTAAGCTATGGTGCGCATTCAAACCTGTGTGTAAACCAAATTAACCGTAACGGCACGCAAGCCCAAAAAGAAAAATACTTGCCTAAGCTTATTAGCGGTGAGCACATTGGTGCCCTTGCTATGAGCGAGCCAAATGCGGGTTCTGACGTAGTTTCAATGAAACTTAAAGCCGAGAAAAAAGGCGATAAGTACATTTTAAACGGCAACAAAATGTGGATCACCAATGGTCCAGATGCGCATACTTTAGTTATTTACGCTAAAACAGATTTAACTGCCGGCGCAAAAGGTATTACTGCATTTATTGTAGAGAGCGACTTTCCTGGTTTTTCAACCGCGCAAAAGCTCGACAAACTCGGTATGCGTGGCTCAAATACCTGTGAACTGGTATTTGAAAACTGTGAAGTACCCGAAGAAAATATTTTAGGTAACTTAAACGAAGGCGTTAAGGTATTAATGAGCGGCCTAGACTACGAGCGCGTAGTACTTGCAGCAGGCCCGCTGGGTATTATGCAAGCGTGTATGGATATTGTTGTACCTTATATTCATGAGCGTAAACAGTTTGATACGCCTATTGGTCAGTTTCAGTTAATTCAAGGCAAAGTAGCCGACATGTATACGCAAATGAACGCCGCACGCTCGTATGTATATACAGTGGCTCGCTCGTGTGATCGCGGTGAAACCACTCGTAAAGATGCTGCCGGTGCTATTTTATATGCAGCAGAGCTGGCAACTAAAATGGCGCTTGATGCAATTCAAATTTTAGGTGGCAATGGTTACATAAACGAATACGCAACGGGCCGCCTACTACGTGATGCTAAATTATATGAAATTGGTGCAGGTACCTCAGAAATACGCCGTATGCTAATTGGCCGCGAACTTTTCACTGAAAGCCGTTAAGGATTAAATAATGACGATTTTAACATCGAGCGTTAATCCTCACGATCCAACGTTTGTACAAAACCATAAAAATATGTCGGCGTTAGTAGATGATTTACGCAGTAAAGTGGCAACCATTAGCCAAGGTGGCGGCGCTGCATTAAAAGAGCGCCACGAAGGCCGCGGTAAATTATTTGTACGTGACCGTATTAGCACTTTAATTGACGAAGGTTCGCCATTTTTAGAAATTTCGCAATTTGCCGCCTTTGGTGTTTACGAGCAAGAAATTCCCTGTGCCGGTGTGGTAGCCGGTATTGGCCGTGTTAAAGGTGTTGAGTGCATGATTATTGCAAACGATGCCACGGTTAAAGGCGGTACTTACTTTCCGCTAACGGTTAAAAAGCATTTACGCGCGCAAGATATTGCTGAGCGTTGCCATTTACCCTGTATTTATTTAGTTGACTCGGGCGGTGCAAACTTGCCAGAGCAAGATGATGTATTTCCAGATAAACTGCATTTTGGCCGTATATTTTACAACCAAGCCCGTATGTCGGGTAAAGGTATTCCGCAAATTGCTGTGGTTATGGGTTTATGTACCGCAGGCGGTGCCTATGTACCGGCCATGGCCGATGAAAGCATAATTGTAAAAGATCAAGGCACTATATTTTTAGCGGGCCCGCCTCTTGTTAAAGCAGCAACCGGTGAAGTAGTAACCGCCGAAGAACTTGGTGGTGCCGACGTGCATTGTAAAACGTCGGGGGTTGCCGATCATTATGCGCAAAATGACGAGCATGCGCTGTCGATTGCGCGCCAATGTATAGCGCGTATTAATTACACCCGCCCTACAGCGCCATTACTAGAGGAAGTTAAAGCACCTCGTTTTGATATTAACGAGCTTTACGGCATTGTTGGCACCGATCTTAAAAAGCCATTTGATGTACGCGAAGTAATAGCGCGCACAGTTGATGATTCATCGTTTGACGAATTTAAACGCTACTTTGGCGAAACCCTAGTAACGGGGTTTGCGAGTATTTATGGCCACCCAGTTGGTATAGTAGCTAACAACGGTATTTTATTTAGTGAGTCGGCGCAAAAAGGCGCACACTTTATTCAGCTATGTACACAGCGCAACATTCCTTTAGTGTTTTTACAAAACGTAACTGGCTTTATGGTAGGCAAAAAATACGAAGCCGAAGGTATAGCCAAACACGGCGCTAAAATGGTTATGGCAGTTTCGTGTGCCGATGTGCCTAAATTTACCGTATTGATTGGTGGCTCATATGGCGCAGGTAACTACGGCATGTGTGGTCGTGCATTTGAACCTACCATGATGTGGATGTGGCCCAATGCGCGTATTTCTGTAATGGGCGGCGAGCAAGCAGCTGGTGTAATGGCGCAAGTTAAGCAAGACGGTTTAGCCCGTAAAGGCCAGAGCATGAGCGAGCAAGAAGTAAGTGACTTTAAACAGCCAATTATTGATCAGTACGAAGAGCAAGGACATCCGTATTATGCCAGCGCCCGCTTATGGGATGACGGTATTATTGATCCTGCCGACACACGTAGCGTTTTAGGACTTGCCTTAAGTGCCGCTAGTAATGCACCAGTGCAAGAGTCGAAATTTGGCGTATTTAGAATGTAATCGGAGCGCAAAATGTCAGTTACTCTACAAATAACAAAATCAAATGTGGCGGTACTCGTTTTAAGCCGCCCAGAAAAACGTAATGCATTTAACAGCGAAGTCATTCAAGAGCTTATAAAATGTATTGAACATGCTAATACGCTCGATATTCGCGCCTTGGTGTTAAAAACTGAAGGCAAACATTTTTCAGCCGGAGCCGATTTAGCCTGGATGAAATCGATGGCAGATAACAATGTTAACGATAATTTAGCCGACTCAATGCAGTTAGCTAAATTAATGCAAGTGTTAGCAACAAGCCCGCACCCTACTATTTGTGCGGTGCAAGGTGCTGCGTTTGGTGGCGCTTTGGGTTTAATTGCCTGTTGCGACATTGCAATATGCCAAGACAATGCGCAATTTTGCCTAAGCGAAGTAAAGCTGGGGCTTATTCCTGCGGTTATTAGCCCTTATGTTATTAAAGCCATTGGTGAGCGTGCAGCGCGTAGATACTTTTTAACAGCTGAGGTATTTGATGCGCATACCGCCAAGCAACTTGGGTTAATTCATCAAGTAACCGGTAATTTAGAATGTGCGCTCGACGCTATGCTGCAAACATTGATTGATAATGGCCCTATTGCTGTAAAAGCGGCAAAAGCGCTTATTAACGATGTAGCAAATAAAGAAATAACCGATGAGCTAATTGAGCTTACCGCTCATCGTATTGCCAAAATTCGTGTATCGGATGAAGGCCAAGAAGGCTTAAGCGCTTTTTTTGACAAACGTCCACCACAATGGCAACTGTAGGATTAATTATGAACGTAAATAAATTACAAAAAATACTCATTGCTAACCGTGGTGAAATAGCGTGCAGAATAATGCGCAGTGCTAAACTAATGGGCTTAACCACAGTTGCTGTGTATTCAGACGCTGATAAACACGCGCAGCACGTAAAAATGGCTGACGAAGCCTACCACATTGGTCCAGCGCCAAGTAAAGACTCATATTTAGTTGCCGATAAAATACTGCAAGTAGCAAAAGACAGCGGCGCAGATTGTATTCACCCTGGTTATGGGTTTTTGTCTGAAAACAGCACGTTTGCCAACGCATGTGAAGCAAATAATATTGTATTTGTTGGGCCACCAGCAAGCAGCATTGAAGCTATGGGCTCTAAAACGCGTGCTAAAGAAATTATGGCGGCAGCTAATGTGCCATTAGTACCAGGTTATTACGGCGATAAGCAAGATCCTGCTTTTTTACAAGCCGAAGCCGAAAAAATTGGCTATCCGGTACTGATCAAAGCGGCTTTTGGTGGCGGCGGTAAAGGCATGCGCGTGGTAAATCATACTAATGAATTTATTAGCGCACTTGAAGGCGCACAGCGTGAGGCCGTTGCTGGCTTTGGTAACGATTTAGTATTACTAGAGCGCTACGTAAACCAACCACGCCACGTAGAAGTACAAGTGTTTGCCGATAACCACGGTAACTGTGTTTACTTGGGCGATCGTGACTGCTCGTTGCAACGTCGTCATCAAAAAGTAATTGAAGAAGCCCCTGCCCCGGGTTTATCAGACGCACTGCGCAAAGAAATGGGTGAAGCCGCGGTACGTTGTGCTCTTGCCATAAACTATCGCGGTGCAGGTACGGTTGAATTTTTACTGTGTGGCGATGAGTTCTTCTTTATGGAAATGAACACGCGCTTGCAAGTAGAGCACCCGGTTACCGAAATGGTTACTGGTGTTGACTTAGTTACGTGGCAAATTAATATTGCAGGCGGGCAAACACTGCCACTCAAACAAGCTGATATTAAATTGCAAGGCCACAGCTTTGAAGCGCGTATTTACGCTGAAGACCCTGCTAATGAGTTTATTCCGTGCTCAGGCACAATTGAAGCACTTTATACTCCGCTAAACAGTGAGTTTGTGCGCATTGATACTGGTATTGCAGCCGGTGACGAAATTAGCCCATACTACGACCCCATGATAGCCAAGTTAATTGTGCATGATGACAATCGCGAGCAAGCGCTGAGCCGTTTACAACACGCGCTTGAGCAATTTCACTTAGCGGGCTTTAGTACTAACATTGGCTTTTTACATAACTTAGCTGTGCACCCTAGCTTTAAACAAGGCGCGCCTAGCACTCACTTTATTGCCGAGCAAGGCGATTCGTTAGTGGCGGTTGATCACTCTCTGCGCCAAGCCAGCCAGCTTATTGCAGCTTTTACTTATTTAGAGCAGCTGGTTAGCACTCAAGGCAAAGCGCCAAATACAAGCCCTTGGCAACAACTCAGTGGCTTTGCCTTAAATGCACTGCAAAGCGTTAAAATTGCGTTTGTTGATTTAACCCTTAATGCGGTTAAAACGAAAAATGGCTACAGTATTACCCATAATGAGCACGTATTTAATGTTCAAGGCAGTTTAAATAATGGCCTTTGTAGTGTATTTATAAACGGCGAAAAACACACAGCCCACGTAAGTCGCGTTAATAACGTGATCACCGTAATGCACAAAGCACTGCAAACTCGCCTAGAGCTAGTAAACAAGCACTATATTAGCGATCACCAAAGTGATGCCCTGCCTTTAGCTGCGCCACTTAATGGTACGGTAGTGAAACACTTAGTTGAGCTTGGCAGTAGTATTACCAAAGGTGATCCTGTGGTTATTATTGAAGCGATGAAAATGGAATATACGCTCAATGCACCGCACGATGGCATTTTACAAAGCTATTGTTTTGCCGAAGGTGAACTGGTAAGCCATGGCGCGTTACTGGCTATTGTTGAAGATACGACAGTTGCAAGTGAGATTGCTGAGGGAGGCGCATAATGAGCGTTTTTCCGCAAAAAGTGCGTATTGTTGAAGTAGGCGCGCGCGATGGCCTACAAAACGAAAAAGCAGTTACCACCGCCGACAAAGTAGCGCTTATTAACGCGCTTGCTGCTGCGGGTTTAAAAGACATTGAAGCCGGTGCTTTTGTATCCCCTAAATGGGTGCCGCAAATGGCAGACTCAGCGGATGTGATATCAGCTCTTGATTTGCCCGATGTAAACTTAAGTGCGTTAACCCCTAACTTAAAAGGCGCACAAGCTGCGCATGCCGCTGGAATTAAAGAATTTGCCATATTTACAGCGGCTAGCGAATCGTTTTGTCAAAAAAACATTAATTGCAGTATTGAGCAAAGTATTGAGCGTTTTAGCGACGTTATGGAATTTGCCAAAGCGCATAACATTAAAGTACGCGGCTATGTAAGTTGTGTTTTAGGCTGCCCGTATGAAGGCGAAATCGACCCTCAAGCTGTACTTTATGTTAGCCAAAAGCTACTCGCACTGGGCTGTTATGAAATAAGCCTTGGCGATACCATAGGTGTAGGCACAGCTAAAAAGGTAACTGAGTTACTCACTTTGCTATTACAGCACATTGATAAGTCGCAGCTTGCAGTGCATTTTCATGACACTTACGGCCAAGCGCTCACAAATATTTACGCTGCACTAAACTTAGGTATAGCAACGGTTGACGCGGCGGTAGCAGGCCTTGGTGGTTGCCCTTATGCTAAAGGGGCGTCAGGAAATGTTGCCACCGAAGATGTAGTTTACTTACTGCAAGGGCTTGGCATTGAGCACGCAATTGATTTACAAAGGCTTAGTGATGCTGGATGGCAAATAACAAAAGCGCTTGGCAAACAACCCGTAAGTAAAGTGTCGATTGCATTGCATGCTAAATAACATCTCAAATAATTTTTTATACAAAGTACTTATAAACTAACTATCATGTAGTTAGTTAAATAATTTAAGCACACAATGAGGAGTGACTCATGGCCGGATTTGATAAGGTAGTTTCTAGTTACGAAGCTGCAATGGCAGGATTAAAAGATGGCGATACCGTAATTGCCGGTGGTTTTGGTTTATGTGGTATTCCTGAGGGCTTAATTAAACAAATTAAGCAAATGAAAACCAAAGAGCTCACTGTGGTGTCTAATAACTGCGGTGTTGATGACTTTGGTTTGGGCATTTTATTACAAGACAAACAAATTAAAAAAGTAATTGCCTCATACGTTGGCGAAAACGCGCTATTTGAGCAACAGTTACTCAGTGGCGAAATTGACGTAGAGCTTACACCACAAGGCACTTTGGCAGAAAAAATGCGTGCTGGTGGTGCAGGTATTCCGGCATTTTACACTGCAACAGGTTACGGTACGCCCGTTGCCGAAGGTAAAGATGTAAAAGAATTTAACGGTCGCCCTTATATTTTAGAAGAGTCGATAACCGGTGAGTTTGCTATTGTTAAAGCATGGAAAGCCGACCGCTTTGGTAATTTAGTGTTTCGCCACACTGCTATGAACTTCAATCCACTTGCCGCAACCGCTGGTAAAATTACAGTAGCCGAAGTAGAAGAAATTGTAGAGCCGGGTGAACTTGAGCCAAGCCAAATTCATACCCCAGGTATTTATGTAAACCGCGTTATTAAAGGCAACTTTGAAAAACGCATTGAACGTGTTACTACACGAGATTAAGCAGGAGCATTAATATTATGGCATTATCACGTGAACAAGTTGCAATGCGCGTTGCACAAGAGCTAAAAGATGGCTATTACGTTAATTTAGGCATAGGAATTCCGACACTCGTCGCAAACTATGTTCCAGACGATATTGAAGTTATGTTACAGTCCGAAAATGGCTTGTTAGGCATGGGACCATACCCAACTAAAGCAGAGCTAGACGCCGATATGATTAACGCGGGTAAAGAAACCGTGACAGCTGCAAAAGGTGCAGCCATATTTAATAGTGCAGATAGTTTTGCCATGATACGCGGTGGTCATGTAGACTTAACAGTTCTGGGCGCTTTTGAGGTAGATCAAAACGGTAGCATAGCGTCGTGGATGATCCCTAAAAAGTTAATTAAAGGCATGGGCGGCGCAATGGACTTGGTTGCAGGCGCGCAAAATATTATTGTTACCATGACCCACGCCAGTAAGCATGGCGACTCAAAGCTATTAGAGGCCTGCACATTACCGCTTACCGGCGTTAATTGCGTTAAAAAAATAGTTACAGATTTAGCCGTACTAGAAGTTAAAGACGGCGCATTTCATCTGTTAGAGCGCGCTCCGGGCGTATCTGTAGATGAAATTATTAGTAAAACAGCAGGTAAATTACTTGTTGACGGTGAAGTACCAGAAATGGTGTTTTAAGCCCTAGGTTTAAACTTTACCTTGTACCGACCTCATTCCCAGTGCCAATGGCGCTGAGTTACCCAAAATCCCTCTAACGAGGGATTTTTTTTGCCTATTTTTCTAAGTTTTATTATTATTTTAAGAAGCTGAAATTTTACGCTAACTTGTAACTGCTCTGCACCACCTTGTTACCTTGTTGCACCATTATTGTGAACTTAATGCAGTAAAAGTTTCAACCTTCTGATATTATTGATTTTAATAATTGGTTCAGTTATTGCCTTATATAGGCGACTCAAACAACTTTATATTGGAAAACATGCAAACTCCTATACGTGGTCTTCGCTCATTTTGCTTCGCGGCACGAAGTTTAAGCTTTAAGCATGCAGCAAATGAGCTGTATTTAACGCCTTCGGCTGTAAGCCATCAAATTAAACAACTAGAAGAACAACTTGGCATTGAGCTTTTTGTGCGTAAAACCCGCTCGATTAGTTTAACTACAGCTGGAAAGGACTTTTTTGAAGCTATATCGCCAATAGTTAGTACGCTTGAGAGCACAATTAATGAATTTAGCCAAATGCAGCAAAATACAAATTTAACGATTACCTTGCCTGAGTTTTTTGCAAGCGAGTTGCTAATGCCTAGATTGCGCGAATGGACGTCGGCGCACCCTAATATTAATTTACAAATGGATACGCTTAAAACCCGTAAAGAGCTAACCCGACATAGCGACTTATCAATAGTGCTGTCCTCGAATAAGCCAACCGAAGGTGTTGTAACAGAGCTGTTTAACTTAGAGTATATACCTGCTTGCAATAAAAATTTGTTGTCACAATGGAAGGATGATCATTGTAAAGCCCTTAATCAAGTGCCGCTTATATTACACAAAGCACGCCCTTGGGCATGGCATCAGTGGGCCGAGAAAGCAGGAATAGTTGACTTTTCACCAACCCAAATTATACAAATTGACAGCATGTTTGGTGTAGCACGAGCAGCGCAGCAAGGTATGGGTATTGCGCTTATTCCTCTGCCTATAAGCCAAAGCTGGCTAGACGAACTCTGGTTATATAAACTATTCGAGCGCCCGCTGACCACTAAAGACAAGTACTATTTAGTGCAACACGAGCCAAGTAATGTAAATCATCCGCTTGATTTATTTGCTAAGTGGGTTATAGCTACTTTTAAAAATACACAAACCAAACCTATAGATTAATTTATTTCACTCATTGGGTGTATTTTTATCGTTTGTGATTAATGCTCAATAAATCTAAAGTTCACCTATCGAAAGTATCGCAGCTTAATTTAAGGTTTAATAATTAAGCTGGTAAAAGAATCTTATATTGTGTGTGTAAGATGTTGTCAGTGTAAAAAACGGTTCAAGTTAGGTGGTGACTTGGCTTGAACTGTTTTTATTTTTAGGCAATCCACATAATATTTACTAAAAATAAATTAGGCTTTAATACTGCTTTTTAGCTAAAGCCTTAATTAAAAAGCCCAGTAAAAGTTAAGTTTACTGGGCTTTTGTATATCTCACGTATTTTTAATCCCTTGGTATAAATTCAAGAACCGTAGCATTTATACAATAACGGTCTGTACCGCGTGGGCCTTCCCCGGGGAATAAATGCCCTAAGTGTATGCCAGTACTTTTAGAGCGCAGCTCAATACGAGTCATTCCCCAGCTACTGTCGTCATGTTCAGTAACGCTACTTTTTATTGGATGCGTAAACGATAACCACCCAGTTCCAGAGTTAAACCTATCGCGGGTATCAAATAGCGGCTCGCCACTGAGCTTATCGACAAAGGTGCCATCGGGTGTATTTTTAAAAATTTTGTATTCTTTGCAATAAGCGCGATCGGTTTTTGAATTAAATGCAACTTTATAGGCTTCACTATCGCCTAGTTTAAATGCGCCAAGGGCTTTGTAAAACGCCTCTGGGCTTGCATAGCCTTGACGTCCGTATACTTCAGTGCCATTTTCTAAAAATAAAATAGTGGGGGTTGCCCAGGTTGCCGACTTAATGGTTAAACCTTGGAGTTGATCGGCGTGGCGAAAGCTCATAGCAATACTGCCTTTGTAGTCGTTAGCTACAGCGCTTTTAAATTTTTCACAGTATGGACAGTATTCGCGTGAGTCTAATACCACGATTTGTTTACCCATTAATAAAGCGGAGTTATCTACTTGTTCGGGCGGTTTTTTGTTAAACACCACGCCAGTTGAGTGATCAGGGCAATAGCCATTTGGATTTTTTTCTAAATAATTTTGATGATATTCTTCAGCTGCATAAAAAGTGTCAAGTGGCTTAATAATAGTTGCTATAGTGCCGTACTCTGCTTGCGTAAGCAGTTGTTGATATTGCGATTTAACTTGCTTTGCTACTTTCGCTTGCTCAGTGGTGGTAGTTAAAATAATTGAGCGATACTGAGTGCCTACATCGTTACCTTGGCGATTTTTTTGTGTTGGGTCGTGGCTTTCAAAGTAGTTTTCGAGTAGCTCCTTTGCGCTAATAATATTGCTGTTATAGGTAACTTGCACAACTTCGGCGTAATTGTCCTCGTCAAAGCGACGTGATTGACTGGTTATATTGCTGTAAGTGGCTTTAAAGCCGTTTCCATCGGCATAACCTGACTCAGCATCAATAACACCATTAAGTGCTTCGTAGCGTTTTTCAGCGCCCCAAAAGCAACCTGAGCCAAGTACTAGTGTTTCTACGTGCATAGTCGCTTGAACATTACTTTGCACTACTTTTTCCATTGATAAAGCAACACTGCTTGCGCTAAATAAAATAGCAACGCTAGATAAATAAATTAAACCCTGATACGACATAAACTACCTCTTAAATAAATGCTAAGGCCGGTTACTGTTGCGAATGTATTTTGAACAAAAAATAGTAACAGGCTTTAATAAAGACCTTACCTGTTGAATTATTATTTCAACTTGGTAAGTAATTAAATACGAGTGAGCGGCCTATAAGGTTTATATTTTATCTCTTAATCCATTTTGCTGGTCGCAATGGTGTAAATAAATCAATAGAACTATGTTAGCTTTGAAACATGTTGTATTAACAGGTTTGTTTTATGAGTTCGGCTCCTATAATTTATGCACTTAGTAACAATAGCTTATTGATAGATGCAGCACATTTAGACGCAAACAATGTATTAACTATACAAAAAAAAATTTGGGCTTTAGCTGCGCACTGTAAAAACACCGCAGAGTTTACCGACTTAGTTGCAGGAATGAATTCCCTCACTTTGTATTTGAAGTCATCGGCGGGCTTAACTAAATGGCTAGAGGCATTACCATTATTATGGGATGAGCTTAAAAGCAGTACTTTTACTGGTAAACACCATTTAATAGAGACCCTATACGAGGGTGAAGATCTTGCTTATGTAGCCCGCTTTCATAATTTAAGTATTGATGAGGTAATTAGTATACATAGCAAAGCTCAGTATCACGTTTTGTTTTTAGGCTTTCAGCCCGGATTTGCCTATTTACATGGTTTAGATACACGCCTACATACCCCAAGGCGCGCTGAGCCTCGCATTAAAGTACCTAAAGGTGCGGTGGCTATTGGCGCTGCCCAAACCGGTATTTACCCTAGCGACACTCCCGGTGGCTGGCATATTATTGGCCATACCAATACCACATTATTTAATAGCTCTCATTCGCAACCTTGCTTAATGCAACCAGGCGATACCCTTGAGTTTGTAGCGCTAAAAAACCAAGGAGCAAGCGCATGATAAAAGTACTAAAACCAGGCGTACAACTCACTATTCAAGATTTTGGCCGAATTGGCTATCGTCATTTAGGAGTAAGTAAAGCTGGCAGCTTAGACCCCTGTGCACAATTAATAGCTAATCGACTCCTTGGTAATAACGACAACGATGCGGTGCTTGAAGTAACTGTGGGCTTATGTGAGCTTGAATTTAACTGCGATACTGTCATTGCCATCCAAGGCGCTGATTTACAGGCAAAGCTTGATGAACAGCCGATTTACCCAGGTTGGACATACGCTATTAAAAATAAACAAGTATTAAGCTTTGCCACAGGACGAGCGGGGTTAAGAGCATATATTGCAGTAAAAGACGGCGTGCAGTGCCCACTAATAATGGGCTCTCGAGCAACTGATTTAAATGCATGCTTTGGTGGGCTCGATGGCAAAGCACTCAGCAGTGGTGACTGCATTCCAATTAAGCCTTTTAATGGCCCTTTTATAAAAATGGGGGCTATTGCTCCACCGCAACGTAAAATTATCCGCTTGCACCCTAGCCCACACGCAAAGTTATTAGGTAAAACACTTTTGCATAGCTTTACTTCGGGTAAATTTAAAGCCAGCCCTAACAGTAATAGAATGGGCGTAAGGTTAGTAAATAATACAGATAATCTGATGCACACACATTCATTACCTTCTGTGGCTGTGAACCCAGGGAGCATACAATTGCCCCCCAACGGAGAGCCCATAGTATTACTTAATGATGGCCAAACTACCGGCGGCTATCCGCTACTAGGTACAGTGATCAGTGCTGACTTACATCAATTTGCACAGTTTAGAGCAGCCGATAATATAGAATTTGAATATGTAACCCTAGAGCAAGCACACAGAGCCCAACATAAACAAAATGCTCATTTACATCAGCTCAGTTTGGCACTCAATAATAGCAATAATAAAAAATAGGACGGTTATGCTCGATTTAAATATAAATAGAAGCATAGTGTAATAAAAGTACAAACTCCTACGGCAGTAACCTTACTCGCCGTTAATATTGTTTTAATGTATAGCGTGGTGTTCAATGACTAAATCAACTTACCCTATGGCGTGCGTATTAATTACCGGTTTTACTCCTTTTGATGGCGAAACCATTAACCCCTCTTGGCAAGCAGTGCAAAAGCTCGACGACCATATAATAATGAAACATAGAGTATGTGCTATTGAGTTATCGTGTGAGTTTAATACCTCTATTGCGCAATTACACCAAGCGATAGAGGCCCATAACCCGGCGATAGTTTTATGTGTTGGCCAAGCTGGTGGACGTAGCGAAATATCTATAGAGCGTATTGCGATTAATATAGATGACGCTCGCATTAAAGATAATGCCGGTAAGCAACCTATTGATACCCCAATTGCAAAAAATGGCCCCGATGCTTATTTTAGCAATTTACCAATAAAACGTATGCTAAGCGCCTTACATGAAAGTGATATTCCTGCGGCCATTTCTAATACTGCCGGTACTTATGTGTGTAACCATGTGATGTATGGTTTGCTGCATTATATAAACGAAAACTATACAAAAATGAAAGGCGGCTTTATTCATATTCCTTATTTACCAAGCCAAGCAGTGCACCATAATGGCGCACCAAGCATGAGTGAAGAAGTGGTAATAAATGCGCTAAAAGTAATGATAGCTGAAGCTTTGAGCAATGAGCGCGATGTAAAAATAGCAGCCGGCACCACACATTAATCATTTTGGTGCAATACGAGCTATGTTGGTGCATAAATTATTCTTATTATTTTGTAAATGCGGTGTGACTTACGTTATTAATTCTGCTAAAACAAAGGTGAGTCGCAGAGTTTTTTTGCTCTGCAATACACATAAAAACAAGAATGAGGGGTAGTCTATGTGTTCAATTTTTGGGGTGTTAGATATAAAATCTGATCCCGTACAGTTGCGTACGCAAGCCATCGAAATGTCGAAGTTATTAAGGCACCGCGGCCCTGATTGGTCGGGTGTTTATGCATCGAAAAAAGCAATTTTAGTACATGAACGCCTAGCTATTGTAGGGGTTTCTAGCGGTGCACAGCCTTTATATAATCCAGAAAAAACACATATTTTAGCGGTAAACGGTGAAATTTATAATCATAAAGAATTAGCGGCAAATTTAACCACCGATTTTACCTTTCAAACAGAATCTGACTGCGAAGTTATTTTAGCGCTTTACAAACAAAAAGGTGCCGACTTTTTAGATGATTTAAATGGCATTTTTGCATTTTGTTTATACGATGAAGAAAATGACAGTTACCTTATTGGCCGCGATCATATTGGTATTATTCCGCTTTACACCGGTCACGATGAACACGGTAACTTTTACGTAGCTTCAGAGCTAAAAGCCCTTTCACCAATTTGTAAGCACATTGAAGAATTTCCGCCTGGGCATTACCTAAGCAGTAAAGATGGCGAGCTTAAAGCGTATTACAAACGCGATTGGCAAAGCTTTGACGCCGTTAAAAATAACAGCGCAAAGGCCGAAGATGTGAAAAGCGCACTAGAGGCTGCCGTTAAACGCCAGCTTATGTGCGACGTGCCTTATGGCGTATTACTCTCTGGTGGCTTAGATTCGTCGCTTATATCGGCTATAACCCAGCGTTTTGCGGCAAAACGAATTGAAGATAACGACGAAAGCGATGCATGGTGGCCTAAATTGCATTCTTTTTCTGTTGGCCTTGAGGGCTCACCTGATTTAGCCGCGGCTAAAAAAGTAGCCGATATGATAGGCACTATTCATCACCCTATTATATTTACTATTGAGCAAGGTATAGATGCCCTGCGCGAAGTGATTTATCACATAGAAACATACGATGTAACCACTATTCGTGCCTCTACACCTATGTATTTAATGGCCCGACAAATTAAAGCCATGGGTATTAAAATGGTGCTATCGGGCGAAGGAGCAGATGAACTGTTTGGTGGCTATTTGTATTTTCATAAAGCGCCGAATGCACAAGAGTTTCATGAAGAGCTTAACCGTAAAGTATCTAAACTGCATATGTTTGATTGCCTACGTGCCAATAAATCGATGGCAGCATGGGGAGTTGAAGCACGCGTACCATTTTTAGATAAAGAGTTTGTGGATGTGGCAATGCGTATTAACCCACAAGCTAAAATGTGTACAGAGGGAAAAATAGAAAAGCATATTTTACGCGAAGGCTTTGCAGATTATTTACCAGAGGAAGTATTATGGCGTCAAAAAGAGCAGTTTTCAGACGGTGTAGGATATAACTGGATTGATACCTTAAAAGTGTTTGTAAACGAGCAAGTGAGCGATCAAGAGCTTGCCAATGCAAAGTTTAAATACCCTATAAATACCCCCGATTCTAAAGAAGCATATTATTACCGCGCTATTTTTGAATCTCACTTTCCTGGTGATGCCGCCGCTAAATGTGTGCCTTATGGCAAATCGGTAGCGTGCTCTACGCCCGAAGCGCTGGCATGGGATGCGTCGTTTCAAAATAATGCTGACCCTTCTGGACGTGCCGCGCTCATTCATAACGATGCGTATGCTAGCAAAAGCTAAGCGAATTTGTTTAGCGCCACACAAGCCTGCATGGCTTGTGTGCCGCTTTATAACACTCGCATCGTCCCAAGCTGTTTTTAATAACCACACAGCTAACTTAGCCGGTTCAAGTGCTTTAATTATTATTTATAAAAATGGCTTAACCTCTAAATTAATGCAATATATTGCGTCAAAATCGAATCATCCTGCGACTGTATTTTTAAATCAAAATGAGATAACTAAACCTTATTGTAAAATTCGCTGGTTTAACCAAACAAGTGAAATTAAGCGCTGTGGGCATGGCACTTTGGCTGCAGCTAACTTTTTACTTCATTATTTTTCTTATTGCCCACAGGTATTTATTACAAGCTGTAATGAGCGTTTTAAAATAAAAATTAACAGGCAACAAACTCAGTTGGTATTAGCAAGTATTGAGTCGATAAAATCCCCCTGCTACTGTAAATTACAGCAAGTATTTTCATTATCAATAAAAGCCGCGTACAGCAGTGCCAATAAAAACGGTTACACCTTGTTATTGTTCAATGCACAAGACGATTTAACATGCTTACAAGTTGATTTTAATGCCCTAAGTCACCTGCATAAAAATGCGGTTATTGCGCTAACAGTACAAAATACTCAAGCACAAAATGCCACTGCACATTTTAGATACTTTGCCCCGCAGTTTGGTGTAAACGAAGATACCGCAACGGGTTCAGCAGTATCGGTTATTGCGCCATTATTATTTAGACTATACGGTTTAAATAAAGTTACGCTTATACAGCAATCGCCTAATGGCGCGTTGTTAAACTATAAACTTAACAACGGCCAAGTTGTTATTTACTAATAATTTATAGCGGCCTTAATAGGCATAAGGCAAAGTAATTATTATCGTCTTGCCATGTTTGCTCTAAACTTAAATTAGCTTGTGCCGCAAGCTGTTTAAACGATTCTAGGGTGTACTTATGAGAATTTTCGGTATGAATACTTTCATCTTGTTTAAAATTAATTTGTTGGTTATTAATTATCACTGTTTGCTCGCAAAGGCTCACTAAGTGCATTTCTATGCGGTTATGCTGCTCGTTATAACGTGATTCATGGTTAAAATTGGCTAAGTTAAATGATCCATTTAGTTCGTCATTGATTCGTTGTAATAAGTTTTTATTAAATGCAGCGGTTACACCGAGTTTATCGTCGTATGCATCTAACAGTACTTGGCGCTGTTTTACCAAGTCAATCCCGATTAAAACATAGCCATTTACACCACATAAATGCTGAAAGTTTCTCATTATTTCAATGGCTTTAAGCGTGTTAAAATTACCTAAGGTGGAGCCCGGGAAATACACTAAATTAGTTTGGCTATCGAGGGCGGTTTCTTTAATAAGCTGTTTAACCATTGCGCTATCGGTAAAGTCGCCTAATAACGGAGCAATAACCAGTTCAGGGAATAATGGCGATAAATGCGCTAATGAATAGTTAAGCATTTCTGTAGATATTTCGAACGGTACAAACGTTTTTACTTTGCTCATATGAGCTAATAAGTGGGCAATTTTTTTGCCTGAACCACAACCGGGTTCTATTATTGATAAGCTTTCAGGTAGGATTTGTGCAATCTCTTTTGAGTACCTTTCTAAAATAGCCAGCTCAGTACGGGTTACGTAATACTCTTGCAGCCTTGTTATTTGCTCAAATAATGCAGCCCCCTTGTCGTCATAAAAATATTTACAGGGGAGTGATTTTTGTTGCTGGGTTAAGCCACTTATTACATCTGTTAAAAACTCACAGTTGCTTATAGAGGTATTTATACTGCACTGCTTTATTGTTGTCATTTGGCTCATGTTTTATCCTTAGCGAGTCTTATACCACTACACATCCAGGCTTGATGGGGATAATAAAAGTTTCTGTAGGTTGTACGTAAATGATTAGCAGGAGTTAACACGCAACCGCCACGTAATACCATTTGATTGCTCATAAACTTACCATTGTACTCTCCTGCCACGCCTGCAATTGGCTTAAAACCTGGGTAAGGTAAATAAGCACTGTTTGTCCATTGCCAGCAGCTATCTGTAAGCTGCCCAATAGCAGCGCTACTATCGGCCATATTTGGCAATAAAAGTGACGTGTGCGCTGTATTACTTGGTGCGTGTTGCTGGGCTGCATATTCCCATTCAAACTCTGTGGGCAGGCGTGCATTAACAAAACTTGCATAAGCGCTGGCCTCATAATAACTAACATGACAAACCGGCGCGGCTAAGTTAAGGGGTAATAATCCGTAATGGGTAAACTCAAACCACTCCCCGTTTATATAATGCCAATACAATGGCTGTGTTAAATTATTAGCCTGTATATGTGCCCAGCCGTCACTTAGCCAATGTTGCGGGTTGCTATAGCCTGAGCTATTAATAAAGCCTAAATACTCTGCATTAGTCACTAATCTATTAGCAAAGCTAAATGGATGAACCAGCACAGAGTGCTTAGGTTGTTCGTTATCGTAGGCAAATTGGTTTTCAGCATTGCTCCCTATATTTATAATTGCTTGGTCAAAGTTTATAAACTTTATAGCGGCACTGGATTGCTGGTTTGGTACTTGAGTTGGCTTTAGTGATTGGTACGCAGGAAATATTGGGTTAATAGAAAAGTTATACTTAATATCCATCAACATTAGCTCTTGGTGTTGTTGCTCGTGATTTAGGCCAAGAGTAATTATTTGCTCTATTTCTGGGGTTATTGCAGTATTTAACACGCTTATAACAGCTTCATCAATATATCGTCTGTATGCTATTACGTCATCAAGACTCGGCCTCGATAGGCTGCCTCTGTTGCCCCGCTTAAATTGCTCACCAATTCCGTTGTAGTAAGAATTAAATAATATTTTAAACTCAGGGTTAAATACTTTGTAATTACGGCTATGAATGCCAAGTAAAAATGTTTCAAAAAACCAACTGGTATGCGCAAGATGCCATTTACTTGGGCTTACGTCGGCCATTGCTTGTAATTGACAGTCTTCTGCACTTAACGCACTAATGAGTGATAGGCTATATTTACGTACCGATTTAAAATGCTCAATAAGCTCATTTTTTCCAACTAAATGTTTAATATCATTAGTCATAGTCGCAATTTACTCCTTTAACTACTTTACTGTTAAAATATAACCTAATGTTAAATCAAATACTAAGTATTCCTAGATTAAAGGGGCGTTTATATTAGGCACCTTTAATTAGCAGCTTATTAGTATTTACATACTCCGTGACAGTAATTATTTACCTATGTGTTTTTATAATTCTGATTTCGGATAATATGCGCTGATTCATAAGTGTTCTCGTATATGTATTAGTAAATAGTAAACTAATTTAACAAGTTAGAGAGTGTTTGTTTTTTATACTTAAAAGCAACAAATATCATCATTTTGACTATAATATCAGCAGTCTAAATACAAAATCATTTACATTTAGTATTTAACTCATACACTAGTAAAGTTAATGATCAAAAATCAGATTAGTTAGTCTTCTAATTATTTGTGTTTAAACTAATATAATTACAAGACTAATATAATTAATTACGACACTGGGTAACATCCAGGGTTAGAACAACAAATGAGGTATTGCATGAGCGAAGAGCATGACAAATATAGTATTGATAGTACGGACTATACCGTAGGTCAAGACAACGTACAAAAATGGGGGTTAGATATACATAACTCTGTTTTCGGCATAAGTGCTGGTCTGATTGTCATCTTTTTGATCGCTATTTTAGTTACCGATCCACAAACAGCTAAGTCTGCACTTGATAGTATAAAAACAGATATTATTAATAACTTTGATGCCTTATTTATGTGGGCTGCTAACTTTTTCGTTATTTTTTGTTTAGCACTTATTGTATCGCCTTACGGTAAAATACGTTTAGGGGGAGATGATGCAGTACCTACTCACTCTCGCCTTTCATGGTTAGCTATGTTATTTGCTGCAGGTATGGGTATTGGCTTAATGTTTTGGGGTGTTGCAGAACCGCTTGCTTATTATACTGGCTGGTTTGAAACACCTTTAAATGTAGCTCCTAATACACCAGAGGCAGCAAAACTAGCAATGGGCGCAACTATGTTCCATTGGGGTCTACATCCGTGGGCTATTTATGCAGTTGTCGCACTTTCACTTGCATTCTTTACTTATAACAAAGGCTTACCACTGTCTATCCGTTCTATTTTTTATCCTATTTTAGGTGATAGAGCGTGGGGATGGCCTGGCCACCTTATCGACATTTTAGCTGTGCTTGCAACACTCTTTGGTCTTGCAACTTCACTAGGGTTAGGAGCACAACAAGCCTCTGCAGGTATAGATCATGTATTTGGTACCTCTGGTGGTGTTGGTTCACAAATTTTAGTTATTATTGGGGTTTCACTTTTAGCTATTATTTCGGTAGTTAGAGGGATTGATGGCGGAGTAAAAGTACTTAGTAATGCCAATATGTTAATTGCCTTGGTTTTACTTGTGTTTGTATTTTTAGTTGGCTTTGCTGTTGCTATAGGTAATGTTCCTACTACCATAATGGGCTATGTAGAAAATATTATTCCCTTAAGTAATCCTCATGGTCGTGAAGATGAAACCTGGATGCATGGCTGGACTGTATCGTACTGGGCGTGGTGGATTTCCTGGTCACCGTTTGTAGGTATGTTTATTGCGCGTGTTTCTCGTGGTCGTACTATACGTGAATTTTTAATTGCGGTATTACTAGTGCCTACTGCTGTTACTATTTTATGGATGTCTATATACGGCGGTATTGCTATTGATCAGGTGGTTAATAATGTAGGTGAGCTAGGTACTAACGGCCTTACTGAAGTACCACTTGCTATGTTCCAAATGTTTGATGCATTACCTTTGTCTAACATTTTATCGTTTGTAGCGATTATTTTAGTATTGGTGTTTTTTATTACGTCATCGGACTCTGGTTCATTGGTAATTGATTCGATCACGGCTGGTGGCAAAATTGATGCACCTGTACCACAACGTATCTTTTGGGCTGTAACCCAAGGTGCGGTAGCTGCCGCACTACTTTGGATAGGTGGAACTGAAGCTATACAAGCGCTGCAAGCTGGCGCTATATCTGCCGGGTTACCTTTTACTATTGTATTGTTGTTTATGTGTTTAAGCTTACTGTTGGGCTTACGTACTGAGCCTCGTACTAAAAAGTAACCGTACTTACTACCCTTACTGGTAATTATAAAAAGTACTAATAAAAACGCCGCAAATTATGCGGCGTTTTTTATAGCTATAAAATAAAGTTTATATCCACAAATCATCTATCGGCGTATCTAAGCGATAATGATGACTCAGCTGCGCTTGTAACAACTCAGCTGTGGCCAATGCATCAGTTAGGGCATTATGGTTATTATACGCAGGAAGTGAGTAGCGCTTACGACAATCATTTAATCGCAACGAGCCTATTTTAGAGTTAAATAACCGCCCTATTAAACCCTGGCGTGCTGTTAATGCTCTTTTTTCAATATCCATAGTGTCAACTAACGCAAACTCTATGCCTTCGTGCAGCCTAAGTAACAACGCATTATTTAAAAATGGCCGCTCAATTGCTGCATAATGTACCACCACGACTTTACCGCTTAGCGCGGCAAGCAAAGGCTCAATAATACGATTAAAGTCTGGTGCATCATCAACCTCTGAGTGCGTAATACCATGAATGATTATTGATTCTTCATGTAAGTTTCTGCGCGGTTGTACTACCCAATGGCGGCTGTGCTTGCAGTATATTCGCTGTAAGTTAAAAGGCACTAAACCCACACTCACTATGTCATCTGCTTCGCTATCTAAGCCGGTGGTTTCAAAATCCATCGCTACAAATGGCACATCAGCTATTGCTGCAGCAGGCTGATTAAAAGCCGATGCATAAAACTGCTGTAACAAGGCATTTTCACTGCTATTTGCTAATTGCTGATACCTAAGCGACCAGTCAACTATTGCTTGCTTTTGCTTGCTCATAGAAAAATCACTTCACATTTGTATTTGAAATAAAGCTAAATTTTAGATAGTTTTGCGCTTTTTCAAGAATCGCAAATGCCTCTTTTAAATTACGCTGCTCAAACGGTGAAAGTTGATGTGGATCTAAATTATTATCGGGCTCTTCACCTTGCTCTATTTGTAATGCTTGATGACGAATTCGCATCATAGCTATATACTCCAGCGCATCTCGTAAATCTTGTGCTTTACCCTCGGGTAAACTTTTTGCGGCAATTATATCCTCAAGGCGGTCAAACGAGTTTTGTTTGCGTGAACCAATCGCTAATGCATGCACCCGTATAACATCCGAAAGTGGTGCGGTACCACGGCGTTTTAAGTTCATTGAGTGCTTATGCTGGCCGTTATGCTCTAAAACAAAACCTTTGAAGAACCCAAGAGGCGGCGTTCGATTACGCGCATTAGCAGCCATATTTGCCAAAAACACCCTATTTGCTTTACTTTGTTTAGCAACAAAGACTTTGAGCTCATCGGCCCATTTTGTTTTACCCCAAACGCCGTCCAAATCAAAAAATATAGAGCTGTGTAATAACGTTTGTGGTTTTGGTTTTGCTATCCAATCTGCAAATTGCTCAAACCATTGAGAGCGAGTTTTACGCCACTTTTTAAATGACGCCATAATTTCGCCATCGCAATAGGTGTAGCCGCATTGTGCTAAACCATCACAAACAAAATCAGCAATGTTTTGAAAGTACTCGTTATGTAACTCATCGTTGTAACTGTCATCTAAAATAAGCGCATTATCTTGATCCGTTACTATAAGTTGCTCATCGCGCGCCATGGAGCCTAAAGCAATAAAACAATAAGGCACGGGAGCTGGCCCATACTTTTCTTCAGCTAATATTAATAACCTTTGCTTAAAAGTACGGCCAATCACTGCCATGGCTGTACCAACCATATGAGAGTTTGCATCTTCGTTAACCATACGCACAAATACATTAGGTAACTGGCGGGCATAATGGGTTAAGTCTTCCACTGATTGCTGGGCCAAAATACCACGCACTAATAACAAGCTACTTTGCGACTCGTAACGTAAAATATCAGACAGTGATATTACCCCAATCGGCCTGCGTTTTTGCACTACCGGCAAATGATGCAGGCTGTCTCTTAACATAGCTAATACAGCTTCGAAAACGTAGGCATTAGCATCTAAAATTACTAAGTTAGTAGACATAATATGCTGTGCTTGAGTATCAAACGACAACCCTGGCGCAACCACTTTATTACGTAAATCTCGGTCGGTAATTATGCCAACTACTTGGCCATCATCCTCTTCCGGGTCGTCGTTAACGGGCTTATTTATATCTGTAACCAGTACTGATGAAACCGCTTCTTCACTCATTAATTTAGCAACATCTTGCACCGTAGAAGTGGTTAATACCGTCACTACATCACGATGAATAAGCGACTTTACTTTTGCTGTCGTTAAATCGTTACTGTCGGCTTGCTCAACAATAGCTTGGTGCAAACGTACATTGCCATCGGTTTCAAAGTAATCAGCAAATGCATCAAACTCATCGCAATAACGATTAAACAGTTCAACATTAATGCAGTAAACCAATGTGTCTTCTAGTGCAGTGGCCGGAAAACGCACTTTGCGGTTCATCAATAGGCCCATTTGGCCAAATATTCCACCCACGGCTAAACGATTATAAAGCTCGCCATTACGGCGATACATTTCTACCGAGCCGCTTCTTATAACGTACAAGTCGGCAATATCTTGGCCTAACTGTAAAATCTCTGTTTGCGCTCTAAAGTAAGCAACTTCAACTTGTTGCGCCAGCTCGTTAAGCGCTTTAATGGGTAAATCGTTAAAAGGGGGATGCTGTGCTAAAAACTGCGCTATTTCTATTTGTTCGGCTTGCATAGTTGCTTCCTACATAGCGATATTATGATGTGTTTTATACTAATTTAATGCAATTGGTATTACCTAAAGACTAACATTACCAATCTTAGGTTAAAACATATAGTGGATACAAAAAAAGAGTCAATAATGACTCTTTTTAAATTAATTTAATAAAATATTATTTACTACGTTGGGCTTGTTTTTTAGCGTTTTTAGCCTCTTTACGTTGCTGTAAAATAGCTTGTGCTTCATTACCAATGTGGCCTTCGCCACGCGCTTGTGCAAGCTCTATTTGCTTTTGTCGCTCAGCAAAACGTTCTCTCTGCTCATCGCTTACATTATCAATACAATGGTGACACGACACGCCTTCCATATATTCAGCTTTTAACTTTTCGTCTTCGGTGATTGGCATACGACACGCATGACATTGGTCATACGAGCCTTTTTGTAAGTCGTGATTAACCGCTACACGATTATCAAATACAAAACATTCGCCTTCCCACATGGTTTCATCTTTTGGTACTTCTTCAAGGTATTTTAAAATACCGCCTTCAAGATGGTACACTTCATCAAAGCCTTGCTCTTTCATATACGCTGTTGATTTTTCACAGCGGATACCGCCAGTACAAAACATAGCTACTTTTTTATGCTTGCTTGGATCAAGGTTTTCTTTAGCCCACTGCGGAAATTCACGGAATGTTTTGGTGTTAGGATCAACTGCGTTTTGAAAGGTACCTATTTCAATTTCGTAATCGTTGCGGGTATCTATAAGTATCACTTCTGGGTCTGAAATTAATGCGTTCCATTCATTTGGCTTAACATAACTACCCACTACTTTTAGCGGATCGATGCCCTCAACCCCCATAGTCACAATTTCTTTTTTTAGTTTTACTTTGGTGCGGTAAAATGGGCATTCGTCATCGTAAGATTCTTTAGTAACAATGTTATTAAGGCTTGGCTGTTGTTCAAGCCATTTAAGAAGATTATCTATGCCAGCACGTTTAGCTGAAACCGTACCATTAATACCCTCAGAGGCGATTAGTAAAGTACCGCGAACTTCATTTGCCTCCATTACATCTAGTAATGGTTTTCTAAGCGCTTCAAACTCAGGTAATGCTACAAATTTATACAGTGCACACACTATAAAGTGCTCGCTGGTTAAATTGTCTTTATGAACAGCCGTCATATTTATTCCTATTTTGCTTTTTAATATATACCGAATCGTAAATCCGGCGCATCTTGGGCGCGTATTTTACGCTTTTTGTGATTAAATGCAAAAATTAGCCTTATAATTTGCATTTTACTGTTAGCCATACGCCTCTGTGGGCTATAATGCGCCGATAGAATTAAGATATAACTTGCTCATTTTGGAGAAACACACCTTGCACTTTACTGATCTTGGGATTGATAATCGCCTTGAAACACAACTAGCACACCAAGGGATCACCCAGCCTACCGACATTCAAGCACATGCAGTGCCTACAGCACTTGCAGGGCATGACATTTTCGCCCAGTCTAAAACAGGGTCAGGCAAAACCTTGGCGTTTTTATTACCCGCTGTTCAACGAGTAATGAAACAAAAAGCACTCAGTAAACGCGATCCTCGGGTACTTATTGTTGCTCCGACACGTGAGCTTGCTACGCAAGTATTTACACAACTGCGTTTATTAATCGCAGGTACAAACATTAAAGCCGTAAAAATACTCGGCGGCGAAAATTTTAATGACCAAATTAAAGCGCTTAGAAACGATCCGCAGTTTGTAGTTGCAACACCAGGTCGTCTAGCCGATCACCTTACAAAGCGTACGTTACAATTGAGCGGTCTTGAGCTGCTTATTTTTGATGAAGCAGACCGTATCCTAGATTTAGGCTTTACCGAACAACTTAAAATGATTAATGACTTGGCCGATCATCGCCTGCGCCAAACATTATTGTTTTCGGCTACACTAGATCATGCACAAGTAGATGCACTATCACGCAACTTATTAAAAAAGCCTAAGCAAATAATGCTCAGCGCTGCAAACGAGCAACACTCAGATATTAAACAAAGCTTATATCTTGCTGATCATCTTGATCATAAAGAAGCCTTACTTGAGCACTTTTTGAATCAAGACGATGTTGGCCAATGTATTATATTTACAGCTACCCGTGCAGATACCAGCCGTTTGAGCGAAGCGCTTTGCGCTAAAGGTTTTAAAGCACAGCCATTAGCAGGTGATTTAGCACAAAATAAGCGTCTCGATATTATGGATGCATTTAGCCGCGAAAACTTCAAAATATTAATAACCACAGATGTTGCGTCACGTGGCTTAGATTTACTCAGTGTTACCCATGTTATAAATTTTGATTTACCTAAACACGCTGAAGAATATGTTCACCGAATTGGGCGAACAGGTCGAGCTGGTTTTAAAGGCAGCGCACTGTCGTTAGTAGGCCCTAAAGATTGGCCAAGTTATTTAGCAATTAAAGCATTCTTAAATGATGAATTAAAGTTTGATAGCGTTGATGGTTTAAAAGCTAAATTTAAAGGGATTAAAGAAAAGAAACCAGTTGCAGTTTTAGCCACAGAAAAAACAGTAGCAGCTAAAAAGCCAGTGTTTAAACGCAAAGCTAAGCCTAAAAAACCATCTGCACCCATTAAAGCCCCTATTAATATTGATGGCGATACTCCTATGCGCCGTAGAAAAAAGCCTGAACAGGAATAATTATGAGTTACCTTGGAACCACACAAACCTTATTTGTAAAAGAAGTTAGTAACGAAGGTGCTTACCTAGACGGCCACGATTTAGGCGAAGTATTTTTACCAAAACAAGAAATAAAACATGAGCTTGAAGCTGGAGATAGCATTAGCGTATTTATATTTTTAGATAATGCTAATTTACCTACAGCAACAATTAAAAAGCCTCATGCACAAGTAGGTGAATATGCCCTACTGCGTGTTAAAGAAATTAATAGTATTGGTGCCTTTTTAGATTGGGGCTTAGAAAAAGATGTACTAGCGCCGTTTAATGAGCAAAAACCGCGTATGCAAGAAGGTCATTCGTATTTAGTGCGTTTGTACCTAGACAATGCCAGTAAGCGTATTTGTGCATCAAATAACTTTAATCGTTTTTTATCTAAAGATGAGCCGCAATACACCCATTTACAAGAAGTCGATTTGATCATAGCGGGTAAAACTGACATTGGTTACAAAGTCCTTATTGAAGAATCTCACTTTGGTGTTATTTTTTACAATATGGTATTTAAAAGCTTATTTGTAGGGCAAAAACTAAAAGGCTTTATTCAAAAAGTGCGTGAAGATGGCAAAATTGACGTTGTATTAGAAAAACCAGGTATGGCTAAAGTTAGTAATCTTGGCGATGTTATAATGGAAAAGCTAAAAGAGGAAGGTGGCGTTATTGCTTTAGGTGATAAGTCTGATCCTGAAACAATTAAGAAAATATTTTCGACCAGTAAAGCTAATTATAAAAAGGCAATTGGTGGATTATTTAAACTAGGATTAATAGAAATTGAAGCGAAATCCATTCGCTTAAAATAACAATTTATTATTATGCGTTGAGTGTAGCCTAAGTGCTGCACTTAGCGCTTATAACTAACCTTTCACTACCCAATAATATATTTATACGGCAAAGTACATTGTGTATATTGCTTAGCGTAATTGAGCACTTCTTCTTTATTTTGCAAATTTAATGGCGCTAAACGAAATACTTTATCTTCACAATCTCGTTTAAGGCTATCATGGCTATCTACACATTCGTGTGAAGTTACATGCTGTTGACTTAATCTATCCTCATTTTTATAACAAAGGTGATAAGCGTAATTTTGCATTGTTTGTTTAAAATCGAATATATTTACGGGATATATAGCAACAATATCCGTAACTGTCGTTACTCCATCATACACTTTACTAGAAAAAACATATTTGTTTACTGAAAATCCAGCAACAATAATCACTATAGAACCTAACATTAGTCTCAAAATAAAACCCTTACTGCATTTTGATTTTATTAATGTAACATAAAACAAACATCTCGCAAGGGTTCTGGCAATAAAGTCTGAACTTTTGTTAAATTATTCTATAGATTTATTAACATCTGCCAAAACAGCAACAGGATTGTCTGCTTGAGTAATTGGACGTCCGATCACCAAGTAATCGCTGCCTGCATCTATAGCTTGTTTAGGAGTCATAATGCGTTTTTGATCGCCAGCATCACTCCCTACTGGGCGAATACCAGGCGTTACTAGCTTAAAGCCTGCGCCTAACTCTGCTTTTAATTGTTGTGCTTCTTGAGCAGAGCAAACAACACCATCAAGTCCTGCTTCTTTTGCCAACTTCGCTAAATAAATAACTTGCTCTTGTGGTGTTTTTTCTACGCCTAAACGCTTTAACTCTGTCTCATCCATACTCGTTAGCACGGTAACAGCAATTAATAATGGTGCTTTATCGCCAAATGGAGCTAGTGCTTGTTTAGCTTTGCTCATCATCTCAAAGCCACCACTTGCATGCACATTAACCATCCATACACCCATTTTTGCCGCCGCAGTCACTGCTTTTGCCACTGTGTTAGGAATATCATGAAATTTTAAATCTAAAAATACATCAAAACCTAAATCAATTAACTCTTTTACAAATGCAGGGCCAAAGTAAGTAAACATTTCTTTACCTACTTTAAGGCGACATGAATCGGGTGATAGCTGTTTTACAAAGTCTAAAGCGGCTTGCTGATCATCGTAATCGAGTGCAATAAGAATTTTTTTTGATTTTTCGAAAGGCATAACTATCCTACTTTATAGCGAAAGTGTTATTTGAAAACTAAAAGATTAAAATCCGTCTAAGCCCTTGCTTGGTACAGTAGTTTCCCAATGCTTACAAGAAGGACAATTCCAATAAATTGTATAACTAGTAAAGCCACAATGCTGACATTGAAAGTCTGGTTTGGTGGCAATATAAGAAGTGACCAGTTTATCTATTTGGTCGAGCACCTCTTTAGTATTTTTATCTTGAGCGCCCATTAGTTGTAATAAAAAACTAAACCCGCGTATGGTTGGTTGGCGCTTTAAGCTATCAGTTAAAAACTCAAAAGCTTGCTCTGTATTACCTTGCTCTAACAAAGCTTGGCAATGTTGTATTTTTATTAGCACGCCACCTTTGTCGAGTAACTCACTGATCAGCTGATGAAATTGATGAGTTAAATTTAGATGCTTATAACAATGTGCTAATTTATCGACAAATAAAGGAGCAAAAAATGTAAATTGGCAAATTAATTCGCGCCAATAGTAAATTGCCTTTACGTAGTCTTCTTTAGTATATGCAGACAAACCAAGTTCATATAAAGGACGTATCGCTTTATGATTCAAACTAATGGCTTTGCGCATTAATGAGGGGTTATTATCACTTAACGCCAGCTCACAGTAAAAGTTAGCTATGGCTTTAAAGTGTTGTTCTTTTGAAAATAATTCACTATGCGCTTCAAACATATTAATCCCTTTTTGCCACTCTCGGGTTTGCGAATATAGAGTGATAATAGGATCTAATGCTTCACTGTGGTCCATTTTAACAAGCCAAACTAAATGCTCTTCGGCACTATCTAATAGCCCAGCCATAACATAATCTTCTGCTAATTCTAAACGACTAGCAGCAGCTTGTTGCTCATTAAGGCTTGGGTGTTTTAAAAGGAGTTCGTGAATTTTTATTGCGCGGTCTAGCTCGCCTCTGCGGCGAAACATAGTTGCAAGCGTTGAATAATGTTCAACCGAGTCAGCTGCAACTTCTAGTAAATTAATTAAATGTTCAAGGCCTTGATCTTCTTCCCTGTCGAGTAAAAACTTTAAGCCTTTACTATATTCAGAGGTGATCTGCCGATTAAATTGATGAGCTTGATTTTTAGCACTGTTTTTTCCCATTATCCAGCCGTAACCGGCAGCCACAGGAAGTAGTAAAAATAACAGCTCAATCATAATTATGAGTCTTTATCAGCAGCAGGCTTTTTTTTACTTTGTTCAGGTGCTAACTGTTTTTTTAAACGATAATTTTGCCACTTAAGTTGTGAAAATAATTTAAAGCTTACAAAACAACCAATTACAACACCTAATAAAAAGCAAATACTTATTATAACGGCTAAAGGCAATGTATTGCTGGCTATAATATAGTTTATTTGTACTAATTGTGGATTTTGAGAACCCAATACAAATGCACTTATCAAGCAAAGTGCAACCAGAATAATTTTTAATACCTTAAACAAGTACCCTACTCCAATAAGTTAACTAGGCAATGCTTTCGTTTACACGATCACGTAATTCTTTACCTGGTTTAAAATGTGGTACATGTTTACCATCTAGCTCTACTGTTTCGCCAGTCTTAGGGTTACGACCGGTACGTGGAGCGCGATAATGCAAAGAAAAACTACCAAAACCTCTGATCTCAATACGATCTGAAGAAGATAATGAGCCGGCCATTTGTTCAAGAATTTCTTTTACTGCATTTTCAACATCTTTCACTGGAACGTGTGCGTGTTGCTGTGCAAGTGTTTCTATCAGTTCTGACTTAGTCATAGCATTTCCTTAAAAGAAATAATGGAAGGGCATAAACTGCCCTTCCAATTAAAGACTGATTAATTAGTCTTTTTGTGCATTTGCGAAAGCAGCAGCCATTGCGTTTTCAAACACTGGCTCGTCTTTCTTAAGCTTTTCTATTACTTCTTTCTCTTCAGCTTCGAAAAGAGCTTTAACAGATAAGCTTAAAGTGCGGTTCTTGCGATCAACACCAACATATTTAACTTCAATTTCGTCGCCTACAGAAACAACAGTAGTTGCATCTTCAACGCGCTCTTGAGCGATATCAGCTACACGGATGTAACCTTCAACGCCTTCGATAAGTTCAATAGTTGCGCCTTTAGCATCAACTTCAGTCACTTTACCTTTAACAATAGCACCTTTTTTGTTTGCATCAAGGTAGTTATTGAATGGGTCAGCTTCGATTTGCTTAACACCTAGAGAGATACGTTCGCGCTCTGGGTCAACTTGCAATACGATAGCAGTGATTTCGTCGCCTTTCTTGAATTCACGTACAGCGTCTTCGCCAGGTGTATTCCAAGAAATGTCTGAAAGGTGTACAAGACCATCAATACCACCGTCAAGACCGATAAAGATACCGAAGTCAGTGATTGATTTGATCTTACCAGTAACTTGGTCGCCTTTGTTTTGTAGACGAGCAAATTCCTGCCAAGGATTAGCAATACATTGCTTAAGACCAAGAGAAATACGACGACGTTCTTCGTCGATTTCAAGAACCATAACTTCAACGCTGTCGCCAAGGCTAACAACTTTTGAAGGATGGATGTTCTTGTTAGTCCAATCCATTTCAGAAACGTGAACTAAACCTTCAACGCCTTCTTCGATTTCCACGAAACAGCCGTAATCTGTAAGGTTAGTAACACGACCAGAAAGTTTAGAACCTTCTGGGTAACGACCAGCGATAGCTGCCCATGGATCTTCGCCAAGCTGTTTAAGGCCTAGAGATACACGAGTTTTATCTTTGTCGAATTTAAGAACTTTAACTGCGATTTCGTCGCCAACATTAACGATTTCTGAAGGGTGCTTAACACGCTTCCACGCCATATCAGTAATGTGTAGTAGACCATCAACACCACCAAGGTCAACGAATGCACCGTAGTCAGTAAGGTTCTTAACGATACCTTTAACTTCTTGGCCTTCAACAAGGTTAGCAAGAAGCTCTTCACGTTCTTGTGAGTTTTCAGATTCGATAACTGCACGACGTGAAACAACAACGTTGTTACGTTTTTGATCAAGCTTGATTACTTTAAATTCAAGCTCTTTGCCTTCAAGGTGAGTTGTGTCACGTACTGGACGAACATCAACAAGTGAACCAGGTAGGAAAGCACGGATTGAATCAACTTCAACTGTGAAACCGCCTTTAACTTTACCGTTGATAACACCAGTAACAGTTTCTTGCTCTTCACATGCTTTCTCAAGACGGATCCACGCTTCGTGACGCTTCGCTTTCTCACGAGAAAGGATAGTTTCACCGAAACCGTCTTCAATTGCATCTAGTGCAACATCTACTTCGTCGCCAACAGCAACTTCAAGTTCACCAGCAGCATTTTTGAACTGCTCAGCAGGGATAGCACTTTCTGATTTAAGACCAGCATCTACAAGTACAATGTTGTTCTCGATTGAGATTACTGTACCTTTAACGATAGAGCCTTGCTCTGCTTCAAAACCCTTTAAGCTTTCTTCAAATAACTGCGCAAAATTTTCTGACATACGAATATACGTCTCTATATATTATACCAATAAGCAACCATGCTGCATGGGGTTGTTAAAATAGCACTGGCATCCTGCTGGTGCATAAAATGTGTTTAGCTTCGTTTAGGAAGCCGACCTTCAGAGATAGCCGTATCCAATAAAGTTAATACCTTATCATATACTTGCTGTGCATTAAGCTCGCTAGTATCAAGCTCAATAGCATCCTCTGCAGGCACAAGTGGCGCAACGGCACGATTCATATCGCGATCATCACGCTCTTGAATGTCTTTTAATAGACCACTCAGTGTAACATTAAGACCGCGAGCATTCAACTCAACAAAACGTCGTTTGGCGCGTTCTTGTGCACTGGCGGTTAAAAATATTTTTAGCGGTGCATCTTTAAAAACCACAGTACCCATATCACGACCATCAGCAATTAGACCTCGTTCAGTTCTAAATGCGCGTTGGCGACGTAATAACGCTTCGCGTACGCGAGGTAGTGCTGCTACTTTTGATGCTGCAGCCCCTACTTCTTCGTTACGGATTGTAGTGGTTACATCCTCACCTTCTAAAACAACCTTTGCTGCATTAGTTTGACTATCTACCAAAAACTGCACATCTAAGTTAGCAGCTAAGGGAACTAATGCATCTTCGTTATCTAATGCGATTTGATGGTGAAGTGCCGCTAGAGATAAAACGCGGTAAATTGCGCCACTATCAAGTACATCCCATCCCAACTTTTCGGCTAACAAGCGACAAACAGTTCCTTTACCTGAACCACTTGGGCCATCTACGGTGATCACGGGCATTAATAACGCCTGCATTTAAACCTCCTACAATGCACACCTAAGTAAACCGCAATATTATACGTCAGTTATTTAAATAGATCGCTATTAGTGTGTAACTTTTTATTAATTAACATCAAAAACCTACTCACTAACTGATGCTAATACATTGAAAAATGTCGGAAATGTTTTATAAGTACACTTAGGATCATTAATCGTGATTGGCTTTCCACCTACGGCAACCATAGCAAAACACATGGCAATGCGATGGTCATCGTAAGTATCAATTGCTACATCGTTAAAGTGTTTCGGGGGAGTGATTTCTATAAAATCGTGCCCTTCTACAACTTCTGCGCCCACTTTTCTGAGCTCAGTTGCCATAGCGTGTAGTCGATCGGTTTCTTTTACGCGCCAATTATAAATATTACGAATAGCCGTTGGCCCTTTAGCGAACAGAGCCACAGTGGCTAATGTCATTGCTGCATCAGGTATGGCATTTGCGTCAATATCAACACCGTTTAATTGGCCTTTACGAACAACTAAACGCTCATCATACCAATCTATTTTAGCGCCCACTTGTTCCATTACTTTAGCAAAGCCAATATCGCCTTGCACCGATTTAGCACCAACCCCTTTAATTTCAATTTCGCCACCGGCAATTGCAGCTGCAGCTACAAAGTAAGATGCAGAAGACGCATCGCCTTCAACCATAATACGTTCAAGTGACTGGTACTGTTGACCACCTTTTACGGTAAAAGTTGCATAATTACTATGCTCAACTTCTATTCCAAAGCGTGCCATTACATCAAGGGTAATATCAATGTAGGGTTTAGATACTAAAGTGCCTTTAATCGTTATTTTGGTATCACCATTAAACAGTGGTGCAGCCATTAGTAATGCAGTTAAAAATTGACTTGATATACTGCCGTCAATTGCAACTTCACCACCGTTAATTTGCCCACCTATAATTTTAAGCGGTGGGTAATCTTTATTTTTGCTGTAAGTAATATCACCGCCAAGTGCTTGCAGCGCATCGACTAAATGCCCTATTGGGCGCTCTTCCATGCGTGGCTCGCCAATCAGTTCGTACTCACCTGCAACCGCAGCAAGTACAGCGGTTAAAGGACGGTAAGCTGTGCCTGCATTACCTAAAAACAAAGGCTCTCTTGGGGTTTTAAATACCCCACCAACACCTTGTACTGTAGCAACTGTTCGCTCTTGGTTTAAACTAACGTTAACACCTAATAATTGTAACGCGCCCAACATATGGCGTATATCGTCGCTATCAAGTAAGTTTTCAACAACAGTAGTGCCATTTGCTAATGCCGCTAATAACAATATACGGTTTGATAAGCTTTTTGAACCCGGCAGAGTGACGCTGCCATTAACACGCGAAATAGGTTCTAAGCGTAATTGTTCCATTAGCTATTTTCCTTTGCAAAAGCAGCCATAAAATCAACAAGCGCTTGCACGCCCTCAAGTGGCATTGCGTTGTAAATACTGGCGCGCATTCCACCTACAATTCTATGGCCTTCGAGTGCTAGCAAGCCTGCTTCGTTTGATTGAGCAACAAACTTACTGTTTAAGCTTTCATCATTTAACCAAAAAGGGACGTTCATACGCGAGCGACTATGCTTAGCTACTTTATTAGAATAAAAATCAGAATTATCGATAAAATTATAAAGTAGTTCAGCTTTTGCAATATTTTGTGCTTCCATGGCTTTTACACCACCATTTTGCTCAAGCCATTGGAATACTTCAGCCGCTAAATACCATGCAAATGTTGGTGGCGTATTAAACATACTGCCCTGCTTGGCCTCTAGTGCATAATCTAAAATACCTGGTTTAGGAAGCCCTTCACGTGCTAGTAATGTTTTACGTACGATAACGATTGCAATGCCCGAAGGACCTATATTTTTTTGTGCGCCAGCGTAAATTAAATCAAATTGATTAACGTCAATTTCACGCGATAAAATAGTTGACGACATATCTGCAATAATTGGCGCTGTTGGATGACTCGGTACATCAAAAATCTCTAAGCCATCAACGGTTTCGTTAGGGCAATAGTGAATGTACGACGCATCTGCAGGCAACTGCCAGTCAGCCACTGCTTTAATCGAAAATTGACCATCGGTATCGTTACGGACATCGATAGCAGTAGTTTGGGTAAACTTATTTGCTTCATCCGTTGCACTTTTTGACCATACGCCGTTTTCGCAGTAAACCGCTGATTTATTTTCCTGATGTAAATTTAATGGCACAGCACTAAATTGACCGCGACCGCCACCATGCATAAACAGCACTTCAAATTCATCGCTAATATTCATTAAACGACGCAGGCTCGCTTCACATTTTTTAGTGAGCGCTAAAAACTCTTTACTACGGTGACTCATTTCCATCACCGATACACCCAAACCTTGCCAATCTATAAATTCTTGTTGTGCTTTTTTCATTACTGCTGGCGGTAACATGGCCGGCCCCGCACAAAAATTATACTTACTCATTACCTTTTCCTCATTCCAGTAATTAAAAAATTATACACCCGATTACCATTCAATCAGGTTATACACATTAAATTAAAGCTGTGATCATTAAGTGGGCTATAGCCTCACTCATAGTATTAAAGCCTTCATTACCTATAAAGCTGCATTAATGCAGCAAACAGAGCAATATAAAACAATTACTGAGAACAACTATATATATAAATTAACGTCTTGCAATTGAGTCTTTTTGCTAGTGTAAAAATTATTTTATTGCGCAGTATTATTAATATTAATTTTATTCAACACCATTAAAAAAAGCGGCCAAGGCCGCTTTTTTAATCTCAATTATTCTGAAGGAGGATTATCATCCGCTACTTCATCAATAACCGTATCAACTGTTTCGACGTCTTCGATATCAATTAAGTCACTTTCGGTAACTTCAATCTCTTCTATACGTTGTAAACCAACTACTTGCTCTTCGTCAATAGTTCTGATCAAAATAACACCTTGCGTGTTACGTCCAACCGTAGAAACTTCATTAACGCGAGTTCGTACTAAGGTACCACGATTTGAAATAATCATTATTTCATCGTTATCATCAACTTGTACAGCACCTACAACCGCACCATTACGCTCACTTACTTTAATAGACACTACACCTTGAGTCGCACGACTCTTCGCTGGGTAGTCTTCAAGTAAAGTACGTTTACCGTAGCCGTTTTCAGTCACGGTTAAAATAGCACCATCTGTTTTAGGCACAATTAACGATACTACGCGTTGTCCTTCAGGCATTTTAATACCACGAACACCTGTAGCTGTACGGCCCATAGGACGAACACCTTTAAAGCGAATCTCAGGGTTACCTTCTTCGTCTAGTACTGGGTTACCGTTTTCATCAACAACCGTTGTTTCTTCTGCTTCTTTAAAGCGTACTACTTTACCCGCATCGGTAAACAACATAATTTCGTTGCTGCCATCGGTAACATCAACACCAATTAGGCTATCGCCTTCATTTAGGTTAACCGCAATAATACCGCTTGCACGTTGACGACTGTATGCCGTTAGTGGTGTTTTCTTCACTGTACCAAATGCGGTTGCCATAAAGATGTATTTATCTTCTGCATACTCGCGTACTGGTAATATAGCGGTAATACGTTCATCTGCCTCAAGTGGTAATAAGTTAACAATTGGTTTGCCGCGCGCTGCACGACTTGCAAGTGGTAACTGATACACTTTAAGCCAATATAAACGACCAGCCGTTGAGAAACACAATATAGTATCGTGCGTATTAGCAACTAATAAACGTTCAATGAAATCTTCATCTTTCATCTTCGTTGCCGATTTACCTTTACCACCACGACGCTGCGCTTCGTAATCAGACAGAGCCTGATACTTAACATAACCTTCGTGAGAAAGCGTTACTACTACGTTTTCTTCGGTAATTAAATCTTCAAGGCTGATATCGTGTGCTGCGGCATTTATTTCAGTACGACGCTCATCACCATATTGCGCTTTAATTTCAACTAACTCATCGCGAATAACTTCCATTAAACGCTCTGGTGTTGCCAAAATATGTAAAAGCTCAGCAATTAAATCTAATAACGATTGGTATTCAGTTAGAATCTTTTCGTGTTCTAAACCCGTTAGCTTATGTAAGCGTAAATCTAGGATTGCTTGAGCTTGTTGCTCAGAAATAAAGTATTGACCATCGCGAATACCTAACTCAGCAGCTAACCAATCTGGGCGGGCAACGTTGTCTTCGCCTGCTTTATCAAGCATGGCTTTTACGTTACCTAATTCCCACGAACGCGCTGTTAAAGCAACTTTTGCTTCAGCAGGTGTTGGTGAATTACGAATAAGCTCAATAATTGGGTCGATGTTTGCCAGTGCAATTGCTAAACCTTCTAGCATATGTGCACGGTCACGCGCTTTGCGTAAATCAAAAACAGTACGACGAGTTACTACTTCACGGCGGTGAATAATAAACTCTTCAAGCATTTCTTTTAAATTAAAGCACTTAGGCTGGTTGTTAATTAACGCAACCATATTCATACCAAACACAGTTTGTAACTGCGTTTGCGCATATAAATTATTTAAAATAACTTCGCCTACGTCACCACGTTTAATCTCAATAACGATACGCATACCGTCTTTATCTGATTCATCACGTAGTGCACTAATACCTTCAATTTTTTTATCTTTAACCAGCTCGGCAATTTTTTCAATTAGGCGCGCTTTGTTAACTTGATAAGGTATTTCGTGAACAATGATAGTTTCACGATGCGTTTTTTCATCTACTTCTATTTCAGCGCGGGCACGCATGTACACTTTACCACGGCCAGTTAAATAGGCTTGCTCTATGCCTTTTTTACCGTTGATAATTGCAGCAGTTGGAAAATCTGGGCCCGGGATATAATCCATTAACTCTAAAATAGATAATTCAGGGTTTTGAATGAGTGCTAAACAGCCATTTACCACTTCAGTTAAGTTATGAGGTGGAATGTTTGTTGCCATACCTACCGCAATACCCGATGAACCGTTTACTAATAAGTTAGGAACTCTGGTTGGTAAAACGTCAGGGATTTGCTCAGTGCCGTCGTAGTTAGGAACGAAATCAACCGTTTCTTTTTCAAGATCGGCTAATAATTCATGCGACATTTTTGCCATACGTACTTCTGTATAACGCATTGCCGCTGCTGAATCACCATCAACCGAACCGAAGTTACCTTGACCATCTACTAGCATATAACGCAGTGAGAATGGCTGTGCCATACGTACTATAGTGTCGTAAACAGCACTATCGCCGTGTGGGTGGTATTTACCGATTACGTCACCGACAACACGTGCCGATTTTTTGTAAGGCTTGTTCCAATCATTACTAAGCTCGTTCATTGCAAACAAAACGCGGCGGTGAACAGGTTTTAAGCCATCACGCACGTCTGGTAATGCACGTCCTACAATTACGCTCATTGCGTAATCTAAGTAGGAGTTTTTTAACTCGTCTTCAATATTGACTGGCAGAATGCCATGGGCGAGATCAGTCATTGATATCACATTCCTTCAGTATCAGCTCTTAAACACCCACTATTAGGTATCAAGAGAATTTGTTATTATTGCTAAAGAAACATGCTACCACAATTTATTTAGATTTACAGGCGCAAAACTTTGCGATTTACCAATTTAGCCCTATATAATGCCCCCAGATTGACGAGGAAGTATTTTATGACCGAACATCAAAATATAGATCACGCAGAAATTGCAAAATTTGAGGCCATCGCAGAGCGGTGGTGGGATTTAGACGGGGAATTTAAACCGCTTCACGAAATAAACCCCTTACGTTTAGACTTTATAGCCAATAAAACTGGCGGTCTATTTGACAAAGAAACACTAGACGTAGGTTGTGGCGGCGGTATTTTAAGCCAAAGCATGGCGCGCATGGGGGCAAAGGTAACCGGCATAGATATGGGCCAAGAGCCTTTAACTGTTGCCAAATTACACAGCCTAGAGACAGGCGTACATGTAGAGTATATTAAAGTACCTGCTGAACAATATGCATCCGAGCACCCTGCTCGCTTTGATGTAGTAACCTGTATGGAAATGCTGGAGCATGTACCCGATCCGGCTTCTATTATTCATGCTGTTGCAGAGCTTGCAAAACCCGGTGCTGATGTGTTTTTTTCAACACTTAATAAAACCCCTAAAGCCTATTTATACGCCATTATTGGTGCAGAAAAGCTATTAAAAATGGTGCCTGAAGGCACTCACGATCATAAAAAGTTTATTAAACCAGCACAGTTAATTGCCTGGGCTGAACAAGCGGGTTTAAAAGTGCGCGCCAGTGCTGGGTTATCTTATAATCCATTATCTAAGCAGTACTCGCTTAATACCGACGTAAGCGTAAATTATATTCTGCATTTTGAGAAGTTAGCGTAATGGCTAGCTCTCAATCAACGTCACCTACTATAGAGTACGATGCTTTTTTATTTGACTTAGATGGCACTTTACTCGATACCGCTGATGACTTAGGTACAGCTTTAAATACCGTACTGCGTTCCCAGCAATTAGATACAGTAAGTCGTGAGGTATATCGCGCTGCTGCATCTAATGGCGCAGCAGCCTTGTTAGAGGTCGGTTTTAAAGATAAATGGGGTGAGCAACCGCAAGCACAACTCGTTAAGCAATTAATTGATGCCTACGCGGCTAACATAGCCAAACACACCACGTGCTTTGCTGGTATTGAGCCACTACTTATCGAACTGGAGCGAAAAAACATCAAATGGGGGATCATGACTAACAAACCCGGATTTTTAACCGCCCCTTTAGTAGCCGCGATCCCTGCTTTAAAAAATGCCTGCGTGGTTATCAGTGGCGATACTTTAGCTGAAGCTAAACCTTCGCCTTTACCTTTACTACATTGTGCCAAGCTAATGGGCGTTGCGCCTAATCGTTGCTTGTACATTGGCGATGCTTTGCGTGACATTCAAGCAGGTAAAGCGGCAGGTATGCACACCGCAACCGCACTTTGGGGTTACGTGCCTAACTTAACCGAAGTTTTGAGCTGGCAGGCCGATTTTAATTGGCAAAGCCCTATTGAAGGTTTTAACCATATATAGTGCTATGTTAATTATTAAACACTATATATTGTGATTGTGTTAGTTTTCACACAAAGCCTGCTGATAAAAAAAGCAGTCAAAATATATTTTTAAAAAGCGTAAATTTAGTAGATCCTTAGTTGATTTTTGTAAATTTCAACTTAACCGAATGTTCGAAGGTTAATGCTTACTAACACAAATGTGTTATCCCGACGTTATCCACAATTAGGGGCAATTCTGTCCCTTGCAAAACAACGCGGACCACACTATCTTGTGATCTCTAATTTGAACAACACCAGATATTGTGGCTAAATGTTATTCAATAAAATCGCCTGAATTGGTGTAAACAATAATAAATGAATAGATACTCTGTTATTTTGGAGTATTAATCATTGGTCAAAATACTTAATTTCCAAGGAATACAGGCAAAACTATGAACCAACAGTTATCTGTAAGCAAACGTGACGGCCGTAAAGAGCCACTTGATCTTGACAAGATCCATCGCGTTATTGAATGGGCCGCCGAAGGGTTAAATAACGTTTCGGTTTCGCAAGTTGAATTAAAATCACACATTCAATTTTACGACGGTATTCGTACTAAAGATATTCACGAAACCATCATTAAAGCTGCAGCCGATCAGATTTCAAAAGAATCTCCTGATTATCAGTATTTGTCAGCACGTTTAGCTGTATTCCATTTACGTAAAAAAGCGTATGGCCAATTTGAGCCACCACGTTTATTTGATCATGTAACAAAAATGGTTGGCGACAAACGCTACGACGCTCACCTACTGGTAGATTACACCGAGCAAGAGCTTGACGAATTAGACGAATACCTAGATCACAGCCGTGACCTTAACTTTAGTTATGCTGCGGTTAAACAGCTTGAAGGTAAATACTTAGTTCAAAACCGTGTAACCGGTGAGATTTATGAAAGCGCGCAGTTTTTATATATTTTAGTCGCTGCTAGCTTATTTGCTGACTACCCTCGCGATACACGTATTGCGTATATAAAACGTTTTTACGATGCGATTTCATTGTTTAAAATTTCACTGCCTACGCCAATTATGGCAGGTGTTCGTACGCCAACACGCCAGTTTAGCTCGTGTGTATTAATTGAATGTGGCGACAGCCTTGATTCAATTAACGCCACCTCGTCTGCAATTGTTAAATACGTATCGCAACGTGCCGGCATTGGCATTAACGCAGGTCGCATTCGTGCACTGGGTAGCCATATTCGCAATGGCGAAGCGTACCATACGGGTTGTATTCCTTTTTATAAGCACTTTCAAACAGCGGTTAAAAGCTGTTCGCAAGGCGGTGTACGTGGCGGCGCAGCAACCTTGTTCTACCCGCTTTGGCATTTAGAAGTAGAAAACCTGTTAGTACTTAAAAATAACCGCGGGGTTGATGACAACCGCGTGCGTCATTTAGATTACGGCGTACAGTTTAATAAACTAATGTACTCGCGTTTAATTAAAGACGACTACATTACGTTGTTTAGCCCCTCTGATGTGCCAGGCCTTTACGATGCATTTTTTGAAGACCAAGACGAGTTTGACGCGCTTTATGTAAAATACGAACAAGACGAATCAATTCGTAAAAAACGCATTAAAGCTATTGAACTGTTCTCAATGTTTGCGCAAGAACGTGCAAGTACCGGTCGTATTTACTTACAAAACGTTGACCACTGTAATACGCACAGCCCGTTCATTGCTAAAGTGGCACCTATTCGCCAATCTAATTTATGTTTAGAAATTGCATTACCAACTAAGCCGTTGGATAACGTAAACGACGAAGAAGGCGAAATTGCGCTATGTACACTCTCTGCATTTAACTTAGGGGCTATTGAGTCACTAGATGAACTTGAAGAATTGGCTGAGCTTGCTGTACGCGCTTTAGATAACTTACTTGATTTTCAAGACTACCCAGTACCGGCTGCAAAAAATGCCACTATGGGTCGTCGTACTCTAGGAATAGGCGTAATTAACTACGCATACTACCTAGCTAAAAACGGTAAGCGTTATTCAGATGGCAGCGCAAATGCACTAACGCACAAAACATTTGAAGCGATTCAATACTACTTAATGAAAGCATCAAACGAGCTTGCTAAAGAGCGTGGTGCATGTCCTAAGTTTAACGAAACAACCTACTCTCAAGGTATAATGCCAACAGATACGTACAAGCGAGATCTTGACAAAATTTGTGATGAGCCACTACACCTTGATTGGGATGCATTACGTGCCAGCATTAAAGAGCACGGTATGCGTAACTCAACAGTAAGTGCGCTAATGCCATCAGAAACATCGTCGCAAATTTCTAACGCAACAAACGGTATTGAGCCACCACGTGGTCATATTAGCGTTAAAGCAAGTAAAGACGGTATTTTAAAGCAAGTTGTACCTGAATATGAACGTTTAAAAGATAACTACGAGTTACTGTGGGATATTCCTTCAAACGATGGTTACTTACAACTTGTGGGTATAATGCAAAAATTTATTGATCAGTCTATTTCGGCCAATACAAATTATGATCCTGGTAAGTTTGAAGGCGGTCGCGTACCGATGAAAGTCTTATTAAAAGATTTGCTTAGCGCCTACAAACTGGGTGTTAAAACCTTGTACTATCACAATACCCGCGATGGTGCATCTGATGCACAAGAAGATACACCGGATCTTGAAGATGATGATTGCGCAGGCGGCGCGTGTAAAATTTAATTTTTGAGTTTTTATTTTAAGCGGGCACTAAGCCCGCTTTATTCTGATAGTTTTTTGAGTGATAAACATGTCTTATACTACCTTTAGTCGTAAACATAATAACCAAATGGAAGAGCCAATGTTTTTTGGCCAAACCGTTAACGTATCTCGTTATGATCAACAAAAATACCCTATTTTTGAAAAACTAATTGAAAAGCAGCTTTCGTTTTTTTGGCGCCCAGAAGAAGTTGACGTAAGCAAAGACCGCTTAGACTTTCAAGCATTACCTGATCATGAAAAGCATATATTTTTAAGTAACTTAAAATATCAAACATTGCTTGATAGCGTACAAGGGCGTTCACCAAACGTGGCCCTACTGCCTATTGTATCGCTACCAGAGTTAGAAACATGGATAGAAACGTGGGCGTTTAGTGAAACGATTCATAGCCGCTCGTACACGCATATTATTCGTAATGTTACCCAAGCACCTGAACTTATTTTTGATGACATAGTTAGCAATGATAAAATTAGTGAACGTGCCGATGCGGTAACAAAATACTACGATGATTTAATTAACTCAGTGTCGCTTTACAATTTATACGGTGAAGGCAAACACGAGATTAACGGTAAATCTGTTGTTGTTAATTTATTTGAGCTGAAAAAGAAACTTTACCTGGCAATGATGTCGGTAAATATTTTAGAAGCGATTCGTTTTTATGTCAGCTTTGCCTGCTCGTTTGCGTTTGCTGAGCGTGAATTGATGGAAGGTAACGCTAAAATAATCAAGCTTATTGCCCGCGATGAAGCGCTACATTTATCTGGCACTCAGCATATTTTAAATATTATGCAAGACGGTAAAGACGATCCAGAAATGGCGATTGTTGCCGCGCAGTGCCGCGACGAAGCAATTAAAATGTTTGTGGACGCTGCAGAGCAAGAAAAAGAATGGGCCGAGTACTTATTCAAAGATGGCTCAATGATTGGCTTAAATAAACACATTTTATGTCAGTACGTTGAATACATTACCAACGCTCGAATGACAGCCATTGGTTTTCCTGCACAGTTTAAAAACAACAGTAATCCCATCCCATGGATAAACTCTTGGTTGGTGTCAGATAACGTGCAAGTAGCACCACAAGAAGCTGAAATTAGCTCCTACCTTGTTGGTCAAATAGACTCGCAAGTTGATGCCTCTGAATTTGGTGACTTTGATTTATAATGACTGATCGACCTACTGCAAGCATTACGCTTGCAGATAACAGCCAGTGCATAGAATTTAGCACTGGCTGCCCTTCTGTTTTACACTGCCTAGAATCTCAACAGATAGAAGTGGCCTTTCAATGCCGCGAAGGCTATTGCGGTGCCTGCAGAGCGACTTTAGTGTCGGGTAAAGTTGATTATAATGAAGAGCCTCTAGCGTTTGTACGCGACGGCGAAATACTGTTGTGCTGCTGCAAACCTAATGGCGACATACATATTAAACTTTAACTTCATTTAAACCAAACAGTCTAAAAATCACTCTCTAATCAGTTTTAAGTACTTTTAAACCACTTAGTTTAAAAGTACTTTTTAGCCCTTTATAAAAAGCATATTCATAAACCAAATTAATTAACCTTTATAAATTGTTAACAATCAAAGCCTTGCAGATTTCCCTGCTAATTAATTACTAAAATCGATAAGGTTATACTATAACATCATTGAACCGTCGCTTTTGTAGTGTTATATTATATCACAACATAACAACCACGAACTTAAAGACTCATGACTAAGCTAACATTAATTTCTTCTGCAATTTTTTCTGTTTTATGCTCTCACTCTGCACTTGCTGCTACTGTTAATGGCAAAGTAACAGATGAAAAAAATCAACCTATTGAAAACGCCACTATTCATGTACACGGTAAATCTCAAAGCGTTAAAACTAACAAGCTTGGCGAGTTTGCCATTGAGCTTGATGCGAGCGGCCAGCTGCATATTAGCAAAGATAACTATAGCGATTCACGCATTACGGTAACCGAGTCATCAAACAATATTGCAATTGCTTTAAAGCCAACCTCTATTGAAACTGTAGTTGTGTTTGCATCAGCCTTGCACAAAAGTAGCTTAGAAATGATTTCTCCGGTAAATGTACTCTCTGGTGATGAGCTAAGAAACAAGTCAAAGCCAACGCTCGGCGAAACCCTAAAAGGCTTACCGGGAGTTAACGCGAGTTATTTTGGCCCTGTTTCATCAAGCCCAATTATTCGTGGCTTAGATGGCCCTCGGGTTAAAATTATGCAAAATGGCTTAGACAGCAGTGATGCATCGCGTATTGGCCCTGATCATGCTACTTCTAGCGACAGCTTAGCTGCTGAACAAATAGAAGTACTACGTGGCCCAAGTACCCTACTGTATGGCTCTGGTGCTATTGGTGGTGTGGTAAACGTAGTTGATAACCGCATTCCTACGAGTAATATAAATGAATTAACCGGTGCAGTAGAATACAGTCACGATTCGGTATCCAACGCGAATACCTACGCTGCAAAGTTAGAGACGGGTTATAATAATTTTAACTTTCATTTTGATGGCACTAAACGCAGCGGCGATGACTATCAAACACCACGATTTAACCAGCTTCACGAAGATGGTGATGTTGAAAGTAAAGATTCTGTAGAAAACACCTTTATCGACAGTGAAACCGTTAACTTTGGTACTAGCTACGTAGGTGAGCATTTAACGGTTGGGTTTTCTTACGGTAAAATAAAAACGGATTATGGTATTCCAGGTGACGAACATTCTCATGCACACGACGAAGAGCCGGTTGCCGATGAAGATGAAAAAATCCCCGTTTACGCACATTTAGAGCAAGATCGCTGGCAAGGCCTATTAAGCTATGCGCTGCATAATAATTGGATTGAAACCATTAACTTGCGCCTGGGCTATACCGACTACTCACACAGTGAAATTGAAAATGGTGAAATAGGCACTACATTTAAAAACAAAACCACTGAAGCACGCTTAAACATAGAGCATAAGTTTGCCAATTGGCATGGCATGATTGGCTACCATTACAGCGACTCAGACTATGATGCAAATGGCGAAGAAGCATTTACGCCAGCCAGTATAACCACCACTAATGCTTTATATTTATTAGAAGAACGTGAGTTTGGTGATGTAACTGTTGAGTTAGGTGCGCGAGTTGAAGACTATAAAATAAAAAGCCAAATAGCAGCGCAACAGCATAGCCATGATGACACGCAAACAAGCAATGCTGAAGTACTTGACTACACTAAAAGCTTTACTAACCTTAGCGCTTCAATGGGTGCTATTTGGCAATATACCCCTGGATATAGTATGGCAATGAGTCTTTCACACTCAGAACGTGCCCCGCTCTCTGCAGAGCTATTATCTAATGGCTTACACATTGCAACTGGTACCTATGAGCTTGGCCTAGGCTATCATATTGAAGACGGTGAAGCGCATTTTGAACCCGAGAATATCAAACAAGAAACCTCAACCAATATTGATTTAGGTTTTAGACGCTTTAGCGGTGACTTTGGTTACTCTGTAAACTTTTTTTATAATGATATTAAAAACTTTTACTTTCAAGAAAATACTGGCTTAGTATTTGATGAAGAACATGGTTTAGAAGCGGCTGATAACGGCCACGACCATGGTGTGGCGGTGTATCAGTTTACCAGTAAAGACGCCGAGCTGTATGGCTTAGAGTTTGATGCGCATTATAAAGTTAACGCAAGCACCTTGGTTAAAGTATTTGGTGACTCTACGCGAGCAAAACTCAAGCAAGACGATGAAAACTTACCTCGTATCCCTGCTAATAAATTAGGCTCTGAGTTGCAATACAACTTAGGTAATTGGCAATTCGCATTAACCGCTACCCATTATTTTTCACAAAGGGATATTACCGCCTATGAGACTAAAACCGATGGTTATACTTTATTTGATGCACAAGCTAACTATCAGCTAGATTTAGGTAACCTTGATACACAACTGTATATCAACGTTGATAATATTACTGATGAGCTTGGCTTTGTACATAGCTCATTTATTAAAGACACCGCCCCATTACCAGGTAGAAACTTCCGCTTTGGTATTCGCGGCTACTTTTAACAATATACTTTAATTACCGCTAATCATTAATAAGCCCCTTGCTATGCTGGGGCATATTTATTGCTTGCTAAAGTGCAGTGTTTTATATCCTCTTTATACATATCTCACTTTAAATACTTTTCACAAAAAGAAAAGAAGAAGCATAAATGAGCAGATAAAAAGTTAAATATACCGGTAAGACACAAAAAAACCGCATTCAATTTAATGAATGCGGTTTTTTATTTATTGCTTAAGAATACTTAAGCAATAATTTCGTGTAACTCAACATCAAATACTAGTGTTGAGTAAGGTGCGATTGCAGCACCGGCACCACGTTCACCATAAGCAAGGTCATGAGGAACGTAAAGACGCCATTTAGTACCCGCTGGCATCATTTGTAATGCTTCAGTCCAACCTTTGATCACGCCACCTACTGGGAATTCAGCAGGTTGACCGCGCTCGTATGAGCTATCAAAAACAGTACCGTTAATTAATGTACCGTGGTAATCAACACGTACTGTAGACTCAGCTGTTGGCTTGTCGCCTTCACCTGTAGTAATTACTTCGTATTGAAGACCTGATTCAGTTACTGTGATTTCAGGACGTTTTGCATTTTCTTCTAGAAATGCAATGCCTTCAGCAGCAAGTACTTGTGATTCTTGCTCGCGACGAGCTTGAATTTCTTCATTGATTTTTTCAAAAGCAGCTTGGATCTCAGGGATCTCAACTTGAAAAGCGCTACCTGCGTACGCATCTTTCATGCCTTCAAACACTGAATTTAGGTTTAAGCCTTCAAAAGGATTAGACTTAAGTTGCTCACCCATTTGTAAGCCAATACCGTAACTTGCTTTTTCAGCATCTGTAGTAAAATTATCTGACATAATGTGTTTTTCACGTTTTGTTAGTTAAAAGACGCGACTATGCTATCACAAAATAAACCCGCTTTGGGGCTAGTTTTTGCTGTGTTTTACTTTAATTAGGCCAACAATATAGGTACTCACTGGTAAACTGCATAAAATTCCAGCAAGTAGCGCTAAAGTGAGTAATCCACTAGCACCAAATAATAAAAATGGAATTACCACAAGCCCAACTAAACCTATAAATACTGAGCCAATAACTGGCCAAAATTTATCGTATTTAGTAATTAAATGAGCCACTAAAATATTAAAACCGAGGGCATAAACAAAGGCGGTAATAACAGGGTTATTTGGTTGCGCATCAAGTGCCATTTTGACTAATAAACTTATTGCACTTTGATAACAATAAGCAAACACAATCCATAATAAAACGTGTTTAATTAATTGCTGTGAGGTTGAAAGGTTAGTTGATTTTGACATACAAGTTCCACAAAGCAAAAAACCGCCAATAAGGCGGTTTTTTTAAATAATGGTGGAGAGATAGGGATTTGAACCCTAGATGGGCTATAAACCCATGCCGGTTTTCAAGACCGGTGCATTCGACCACTCTGCCATCTCTCCGCACGGCGCGAATAATAGGGGTAAATGACAAACTTGTAAAGGCTTAAAAGCATAAAATCGTTAAAAATAATTTTATGCTTAAAATTAAAGCAATGTATTTAAATACCAATTATTAATTTAGCAACAGCTAAATTTAACAAAGGAGTTTATTTTAGTAATATTGCTTTGGCCTGCGTGCAATCCAAGAACAAAGCAAACACACAAATAAACTTAAAGTTAAAAATGTTGCACTTTGAAATATTAAATCAAACCGATTTAAATCATCACTAGGCACTACTACAACCAAAAATGCAGGCAATACGGTGAGTAATAACACATAACAACATATTTTAAATGCACGACCAAAGTCATAGCGTTTAGATTGTTGCATCCACCAGGTTAAAACAACTAACACCCCCATTGATGAGGCAACAATAAAATGTGCTTTACTGGTACTCATTGCAATATAAAGGGTTATAAAAGCACCTATGGCGCCCCAAAAAGACCAGGCCAGCCAACTTTCTTTTTCACGTAAAAATAAATTTCCCATTAATTTCGTCTTCTTTATCTTTGTTTTTATTAAGACTTTCCATACTTTATCAAAAAACAATCGATTAAAAAACAAACTGCAGAAGGAGTTTTATAGATTACGCATCCTAGCACTTCTCACAGCTAAACTACTTAACCTGAACTCTGGTTAAGGTATTTACTAACACATTTAATAATAATGATATTTAAACTTATTTTCTCTAGCGTTGAAAATAGCTGCTAGAGATAGATTTATTATCAAGAGTTCTGGTTACTTACACATCCACTCTAACATACAAGCGTTAATGGTATATGAGTATAAGTAGGGCAAAAAGTTCATCTTATTTTATAAGTAGCTGAAAAAATCAACAGCTTTATGACGAGGCGACTTTTTACACTCAACAGCCGGCGTGCCTAAATACAAATAGCCCACTATTTCGTCTTGCTCATTTAATTTTAATGCCTGTTTAACTGCAGGGCTTTGCGCAAAAAAACCAGTTCGCCAAATACCACTAAGCCCTTGTGCAAAAGCCGCTTGTTGCATAGCAAATACGCTACACCCTGCGCTTTGTATTTGCTCAATTCGCGGGACTTTTGGGTGTTCTTGATACTTTGCTATAGCAATAATAATCATAGGCGCGCGCAACGGGTGCTCTTTTGTGCGCTCAATCATTTTTTCGGCTTGTTGCTCTGCAATTGCACTTTGCTGAAAAATGTCGCCTAATTTATGGCGCGCATCGCCTTGTACAACAATAAATTGCCAAGGTGCAATACAACCATGGTCGGGAACACGTAGCGCAGCTTGCTGGATCACCGCGAGTTGTTCTTCATTTGGGCCTGGCTCTGTTAATTTGGCGTCAGATTGACGGGTCAATAATAATTCAATCGCGTTCATAACCATCTCTCAAAATAAAAGCTAGCATAGCATTGATTTAACATAGAAAAATAAAGCGCTGTAATATCAGTGCTTATTTTAGCGAGAATAATAGATAAACAGCCTAAGCTGTATATTAACAGGCGGGATAAACTTATACCCCGCCTAAATAGCGGGGTATAGTATGCAGTAGCCAATTGGTTATAACAAGTTAGACTAGCCTATTGGCTAAGCCAAAATGTTATATTTCTCTGGCAATTTGCAGCGCTTCATAAATAGCACGTTTAGCATCAATTGCAGTGGCAAGCTTAGCGCCCCCAATAACATGCACTTTGGCGTTGTCGCTTTGCTTTGCCAATACTTCATTATTAGAAACCTGACCAATACAGGCAATCACAGTATCTACAGCTAATACTTGCTTATCTCCTGCAACTGTAATGGTTAAACCATTTTTATCAAAACTATGATACTGACAATCAGCAATTTGTTTAACGCTATGTTGCTTAGCTACTTGGCGATGGATCCAGCCTGTTGTTTTACCCAAATCACTACCAAAGCGCCCTGCACTGCGTTTTAGCATGTACAGTTGGCGATCATCTTTATGGGGTTTAGGTTCGCACTCAATACCCCACTGGCTTTTAAAGTCACTAATACTTTGCGACTTTTGCTCGCTTAAAAAAGCCACCATATCAAACCCGATTCCACCGGCGCCTAATATAGCAATTGACTTACCTAACTCTACTTCACCACGAATAACTTCATCGTAGGCAAATACGCGTTTACCATCACTGCATTCAATACTTGCCTCACGCGGCCTTACCCCTGTAGCAAATACAATGTCATCATAGTGTGCAAGCATGCTGTCGTTGTATGCTTTACCTAACTCAACCGTTACGTTTAAACGTTCAAGCTCATTAGTGTAATACGCTAAGGTATGATTAAAGTCTTCTTTCCCAGGTATTTGCATGGCTAAATTGAATTGCCCACCCATTTGCATTTTTTGATCAATCAGCGTTACCGTATGGCCTTTTTCTGCCAAATAACAACATGATGATAAACCCGCAGGCCCTGCACCAACTACTAATACCTTTTTAGCTTTAGTCGTTTTTTCTAGTGGGTAGTCGAGTTCAAAAGCTGCTTGTGGGTTAACTAAACAAGTAGCACGCTTGCCTTTAAATACGTGATCCAGACACCCTTGGTTACACCCTATACAAATATTAATATGCTTTGATAACTGATTATTATATTTATTAAAAAACTCCGGATCAGCCAGTAATGGCCGCGCCATCGAAATTAAGTCGGCATCGCCTGCGTTTAGTATTTCGTTAGCTATTTCTGGGGTGTTAATACGGTTTACCGCGATAACGGGTACTTTAATTACATCTTTTAAGCGTTTTGATGCTTCTTTAAACGCCCCAGGCGGAACCATACTTGCAATTGTAGGAATGCGCGCTTCGTGCCACCCTATTCCTGTATTAAAAATATCAACACCCGCTTTTTCAAGTTCAAGCGCTTGAATAGTTACTTCTTCAGGGGTAGAACCATTAGGAATTAAATCCATTACCGACAGTCTAAAAATAATTAAAAACTGCTCCGATACCTTAGCCCTAACCGCTTTAACTATTTCAACGGCTAAACGCATTCTATTTTCTAAACTGCCACCAAACTCATCATTTCGTTTATTCGTATGCGGTGCCATAAACTCATTAATTAAATACCCTTCAGAGCCCATTACTTCTACGCCATCGTAGCCTGCTTTTTCAGCCATGTAGGCTGAATGTGCAAAGTCTTTAATAGTTTTTTTAATTGAGCTTAACGACATTGCCTTTGGCTTATAAGGACTTATAGGTGCTTTAATTGCGCTCGGAGCTTGATTAAAAGGGTGATACGCATAACGCCCGGCATGAAGTAGTTGCAAACATATTTTACCACCATGCTTGTGTACTGCATTGGTGTAAGCACGATGTTTAAAAACATCGTAATAGCTATTAAAGGATGACGAAATAGGCGTTAATTTACCGCGCAAATTTGGGCTATAGCCCCCGGTAATTAACATGGCAGTACCACCTTTAGCACGTGCTTCGTAAAAAGCACGTAGGCGTTTGCGGTTATGCCAACCTTCTTCAAGACCGGTGTGCATTGAGCCCATTACTAAGCGGTTACGTAATTGTGTGTGTTTTAATTGTAATTGTTGTTCTAACATCCTGTGCCCCATTAACTGGTCTAACCTGTATGCATTGATCAATTCTGCTTTAATACCGACCAATAAGCAATATCTGAGCTTAGTATTTTAATAAACTGTTGCACATTAGGCTAACAATACCCATTTTTCGGCTATTACAAGCCTACTTTTTTAATTTCAAAAAGTGCAACTGAAGTTTATATTGATAAAAATGTGAATAGCAACAGTGGCATAATTAGCTTTATAAATACTTCGTTACGATTTAGCAGTTAAATTTATTTATATTCTGAGCTAAGATGCTTGTAATGTATTAGTTGTACCAAATTAAGGATCTATTTTGATTGCAAAAGTATTTAAAGGTATTTGGACTGGGATAAATTTTTCTCGTCGTTTAATACTCAACATTTTATTTTTATTACTGGTTATTGTTTTTATTGTGTCTCTTTCAAGTGACGGCGATAAAATAATTGTAGAAAATGGCTCAGTACTTAGACTAAACCTTAACGGCCCTATTGTTGAAGAAAAAACCTATATAGATCCTATTGAAGCAGCAATTAGTGATGCTACTTCAAACGCTGAATCACCGGGTGAAATTTTACTCGATGATATAGTTGAGGTTATTAACGAAGCCGCAAAAGACGACCGTATCAGCGTAATACTGTTAGATTTACAAGAAATGCCAAAAGCGCATTTAAATAAATTAAAACAAATTACCAAGGCACTTGAAGCATTTAAACAAACGGGTAAAAAGGTTATTGCCTCTGGTTATTACTACACTCAAGCTCAATACTACATTGCAGCACATGCAGATGAAGTCGCTATGCACCCTTATGGCAGTGTAGCAATTGAAGGCTTTGGTATGTACCCACTGTACTTTAAAGAAGCACTTGAAAAGTTAAAAGTAACGCAGCATATATTCCGTGTTGGTACGTTTAAATCGGCAGTTGAGCCGTTTATTCGCAATGACATGTCGGATGCAGCTAAAGAAGCTAATCGCGTATGGTTAACTGCACTTTGGAATGAATACAAACAAGATGTTGCTGCAGTACGTCCTTTTGATGAATCAAATTTTGACGAAACCATGGATGTATTTTTAGCAAAAATGACAGCTGCAAATGGCGACGCGGGTCAATATGCGCTAGATAATCAATGGGTAGACACATTAAAAACCAATCAACAAGTTCGCCAACAGTTAATTGATTTAGTTGGCGCTGATGAAAAAGGTAAAACTTTTAAACAAGTTTCATTTCGTCAATATTTAAGCCTAGTTAAGCCCCCTGTTGTATTTGATAACCCAATGACAGAAAAAGTCGCGGTAGTTGTTGCTAGAGGTACAATTGTAGATGGTGAGCGCAAAGCCGGCGAAATTGGCGGCGACTCTACAGCTGCACTACTGCGTAATGCACGTTTAGATGACAAAGTTAAAGCCGTAGTACTGCGCATTGATTCGGGTGGCGGCAGTATGTTTGCCTCTGAAGTTATTCGCGCTGAGGTGTTAGCACTTAAAGCAGCAGGTAAACCTGTTATTGCTTCAATGAGCTCTGTTGCGGCTTCTGGAGGTTATTGGATTGCTTCAGCAGCGAATGAAATTTGGGCTGCGCCAAGCACAATTACCGGCTCTATTGGCGTATTTGGCACCTTTATGACCTTTGAAAACACCTTATCTAACCTTGGTGTTTACTCGGATGGCGTGGCAACAACCGACATGGCTGGGTTTTCTATTACTCGCCCGCTTGATGACAAAATGGCGCAAGTAATTCAAATGAGTGTTGAGGAGGCCTACGGACGCTTTTTAGATGTGGTTGCAGATGCACGTAACATGACACCTGAGCAAGTTGATAATATTGCCCAAGGCCGTGTATGGATCGCAGCAAAAGCACAAGAGCTAGGCTTAATCGATAAACTAGGTGATAAGCAAGACGCAATTAAAGCGGCAGCAGCACTTGCTAAACTAAATCATTACGATGTTAAAACGATTAAACAAAGCTTGAGCCCGCAACAAAAAATGATTCAAGATATTTTAGGTAATGCGTCGGTTAAATCTATGCTTGGCAGTAACAACGCAACAACCTCGGTGCTTGCAACGCAAGCTAACTTACAAAGTGTGGTTAAGCGTTTAAGTAGTGAAATAGATAACCTTAAAGATTATAACGATCCACAAGGTGTTTATGCGCGCTGTTTAGCTTGCTCTGTCGCACAATAAAAGTGCATCTGCCTTTATAAGCAGTTGTATTTAAAGTTATACTAAGCCCAGTTATTTTACTGGGCTTTTTTTATGAAACGTAAACGCATTTACATCGCTTACACTGGCGGTACAATTGGGATGAAAAAATCGAGTCGCGGCTATATTCCTGCAGAAGGGTTCTTAACTCAGACTGTGGTCAATAATGCAGAATTTAACCGTGAAGAAATGCCACTTTTTGATATTCACGAGTATTGCCCTTTAATTGATTCCTCTGATATGACGCCTGCTCACTGGCAGTTAATAGCAGATGATATAAAAAACAAATATCAAGACTATGATGGCTTTGTTGTCCTCCACGGCACCGACACTATGGCGTATACCGCCGCCGCCTTATCTTTTATGTTTGAAAACTTAACTAAGCCTGTAATCGTTACCGGCTCACAAATTCCCTTGTCGCAATTGCGCTCAGACGGGCAAGTGAATTTACTCAATGCTATGTACTTAGCAGCAAACTACCCTATTGCTGAAGTAAGCTTATTTTTTAATAATCAGTTGTTTCGTGGTAATCGAGCCACTAAAGCCCATGCCGATGGATTTGATGCATTTGCCTCACCAAACCTTGAGCCTTTAGCGCTTTCTGGTATTAATATTCAACTTATAAAAGGCCAATTAAGCCCCTATGTTGAAAACGATTTACAAGTAACCCCCATTACAACGCAGCCTATTGGTGTGCTGCATTTATATCCGGGTATTAGTACCGAGGTTGTGAAAAGCTTAGTAAACGGTAGCATTAAAGCATTGGTATTATTAAGTTTTGGCGTGGGCAACGCACCACAAGATCCTGAATTTTTAACTATTTTAGAGCAAGCCAGCAAGCGCGGCGTTATTATTATAAATTTAACCCAATGCATAAAAGGTCATGTAAATATGGGCGGCTATGCAACGGGTAACGCGCTCCTTAATATAGGTGTGATCAGTGGTTACGATATGACATTAGAGGCTTGCTTAACTAAGCTGCATTACTTATTAAGCCAAAACCTTGAAGTAGAGACAATTCGCCATTTAATGCAAGACAATTTACGCGGTGAGTTAACCCGTTAATTTAGCGGACTTAAAATTAAAAAAGCACGCTAAATTTAGCGTGCTTTTTTTGTCGTTTTAATAATTAACCTGCACTCTGGTTGATTAACGTACTTTCGCGTCAATCTCAACTAGGTCTGTTAAATGACACACTTCACCTGTATGGGTTTTAACCCCATGCTCACCAAAGTAATCACGCTGGGCTTGTACTAAATGCCCATTACTTGGAGTGGTTAATGTAGCAAAGTAAGTTTGCGATGAGCTAAGCACCGGAAACGCTAAGCCTGTCATCATTGCTTGGCCTGTTATTTTACGCAGTGCAAATACTTCTTTATCAAGGGTGTCAATAAATTCAACGCCTTGTGCAACACTATCTAAATAATCAGCACGAATAATACAACCCGCACGCCATGTTTGCAGTGTTTTAGACAAATCTACTTTCCACTGATGCGTACGCGACGCGCCTTTAATTAAAGCCAAACCTTGGCGATAAGCAAGTAAACTCGCTAAGGTAAATGCATCTTTAAGCTCAACTAAGTCAATTTCAACTTTAGTAGTTGCTCTATCGGCGTAAGTCATCTCTTGTGCAGCAGTTGTGTCATAAACATTCGTTAAATGACGTGCTTGCACTGCAGCTACTAAAGACGGTACTGCAATACCAAGCTCTAATGCATTTTGCGCAGTCCATAAACCTGTACCTTTAGCGCCCACTTTATTATCAATTAAGTCCACAAGTGGTACATTATTTTGATTTTCAAGTGACAATATGTGGCTAGAAATAGACAATAAGTAGCTGTTTAAATGCTCTTGCGACCATTCGTCAAAAATTTCTGCTACTTCTTTAGGTGAACGCCCAGTGCCATGACGCAGCAATTGATACACTTCAGCAATAAGTTGCATTAGCGCATATTCAATGCCGTTATGAACCATTTTTACAAAGTGACCACTGGCTGATTGGCCCACACGAGCGAAACATGATTCACCCTTATAACTTGCAGCAACCTTTGTAAACCATGGCTCGACACGCTCCCAACCACCTTCAGATCCGCTTGCCATCATAGCAGGACCATGACGAGCACCTTCTGCGCCGCCTGAAATCCCCATAGTGGCAAACTCAAATTTATTTTGGTATTTAAGCTTGCGGTTAATACCGTCTTTATAATTACTGTTACCACAGTCAACTATAATATCGCTGCACTGTACGCCTGCTTCTATTAGCTCACTGCATACAGCATCAACCAACTCGCCCGCAGGAACAAGCAACAAAATAGAACGCGGTGCTTCTAAACGTCTAACCATGTCTCCTAAATCAGAAACAATGTGCAGCTTATCAGCTAAACCTTCTGACTTAGCGCAGCTCAATAACTCTTCACCCGCATGGGGGTTTTTGTCATAAGCGACCAGCGTTATGCCCTTTTCAATTAAGTTTAGGGCAAGGTTTTTCCCCATAACGCCTAACCCTACTAATGCAACTTGCATTTAGTGCCCTCCTCGGTAACAACTAATTGGTTAGTTAATTTAAATAAATACTTTGGCACGTGTATTATATCATGAGCAAAAAAATATACTTTTATCACAATGTAATTATATCAAACAACAGCGGACTCAGGGGGAGAAATAGTCGCTAGATTAAAAATTTATAGATCATTGACGCCCCCTGACACCGGTGTCATAATGATCGCACATTCATTTTGTATATAATAGTGGCAATACAATAAAAATTGCCCATAACTAAAACTTTACCTGCTAATGGTAACTGCTTTATAAAACAAAATAACCGTCAATCTGCTTAAAATTAAGCATACAGGAGAATTAAATGCTAAGACGCACAAAAATAGTCGCGACACTAGGGCCTGCTACTGATAGAGATAACAACTTAGAAAAAATTATTTGCGCAGGTGCAAATGTCGTACGTTTAAACTTCTCGCACGGTGTGGCACAAGATCATAAAGACCGCGCCCAAGCGGTACGCGAAATTGCTAAACGCTTAGGTAAACATATTGCTATTCTTGCTGACTTACAAGGCCCTAAAATTCGTGTTTCTACCTTTAAAGAAGGTAAAGTAACCCTTGCTGTTGGTGCCAAATTTACCCTTGATGCAAAAATGGAGTTAGGCGAAGGCGATATTAACGCTGTTGGTATAGATTACAAAGAACTACCTAACGATGTAAGCGCTAATGATTTACTGCTGTTAAACGATGGCCTTATTCAGCTACGCGTTAACGAAGTTGTTGGCCACTTAGTACATTGTACTGTAACTGTTGGCGGTGTTTTATCTAACAATAAAGGGATTAACCGTTTAGGCGGCGGCTTAACTGCGCCGGCATTTACAGAAAAAGACAAAGAAGACCTACTTACAGCTGCAGAAATTGACGTTGACTATATAGCCGTTTCATTCCCACGCAGTGGCGATGATATGCGCTACGTACGCTCACTGGCTGAAGCCGCAGGTTCAAAAGCGCAGTTATTGGCAAAAATTGAACGTGCAGAAGCCGTTGAAACACAAGAAGCCGTTGATGATATTATTCTTGCGTCTGATGCGGTCATGGTTGCCCGCGGTGATTTAGGTGTTGAAATTGGTGATGCCGCGCTAATGGGCAAGCAAAAACTCATTATTCGCCGTGCGCGCTCATTAAACCGTACCGTTATTACTGCGACGCAAATGATGGAGTCGATGATCGACAATCCAATGCCAACACGTGCTGAAGTAATGGATGTTGCCAACGCAGTGCTTGATGGTACTGATGCCGTAATGCTTTCGGCTGAAACAGCCGCGGGGGATTATCCTGAAGAAACCGTTGCAACTATGGCGCGAGTTTGTTTAGGTGCTGAGTCGCAAAAAGAAACGCATGTTTCTAAACATCGTTTAGACAGTCGTTTTTCAAGTAATGCAGAATCTATCGCCCTTTCGGCTATGTATGCAGCAAACCACTTAGATTCAGTAAAAGCAATTGTTACCTTAACTGAATCAGGTAGTACGGCTAAATTAATGTCGCGTATTAGCTCAGGTTTACCTATTTACTCGTTATCTCGCCATGCCAGTACACTAGGACAAACTGCGCTATACCGTGGTGTTTATCCAGTATTTTTTGATTCTACTAAAACTGAAAAAGACGGCATGGTTAAAGCGGCACTTGCAACACTTGTTGAACAAGGTGCTTTAGAGTCTGGCGATACAGTTATTATTACGCACGGTGACTCTATGGAAACTGTGGGCGCAACTAACACCATGAAAATTGTTACTGTAAGCTAATATTTAATACAGTAACTTAAATACAAAAAGCGAGCTTAGCTCGCTTTTTTTGTATCTACTCTACAATCACTAACTGAAATATTAACTCGCTAATGCTGCTTTTACTTTATCGCGGTAGCTACGGCTTACTTTAAGCTCTTGACCGTTTTCAAGTACTAATAAATATTCACCACTTACTTGAGTGACCAATTTACTGATTTGTTTAGTATTTACAATTGCACTGCGATGCACGCGTACAAACAACTGCGGATCAAGCTCTTGTTCAAGCTCTTTCATGGTTTTACGTAATATATGCGTTTGCCCATCTTGGCAATGTAGGCACATATAATCACCCGCAGCATCAACCCATTGAATAGTAACAACTGGCACACGAATTATTTCGCCCTGCTCTTTTACGGCAAGCGACTCTGGGTAACGTCTATCAGTTAATGTGTCGCCTGTGGCTAATTTTTTAAGTATTTCTTCGCAATTATTACCTGTGATCCCAGCGACAAAGCTTGCTAGTTTTTTCTTATGGGCGTTGTCTTGCTGCGTTTTTAAATAAGTATGCACTTTTTCTACCGCCTGCTTAAGTCTGTTGTCATCAACGGGTTTTAAAATGTAATCTAAAGCATGTATTTCAAATGCTTTAACTGCAAACTGATCAAAAGCAGTAACAAAAACAATAGCTGGTAATACTCGTGTACTTTCGCTTAACGCGCGTGCAACTTCAAAACCGTTCATACCAGGCATTTGAATATCTAAAAAAATGAGATCTATTTTTTGATTTTTACATATTTCAATCGCATCGGCACCGGAACTACATTGTTTGATCACTTCAATGTCAGCAAACTCTTCAAGCCTTACAGCTAAGCCTCTACGTGCTAATGGCTCATCATCAACTATAAGTGTTTTTATTTTTATCATTACTTTACTGCCTTCTCAAACGGTACTCGCAGATTAACTTTTAACCCACTTGGCGTATTATGCGATAATACAAACGAATAATTATTTTCGTAGAGCGTTTTTAATCTATCCTTGGTATTTGCAACGCCTACACCTTGAGCATTTACCAACTGACCATTAATTAGTTCTGTTCCTGGTCCATTATCACCTACTTCAAGTAATAATTCATTAGCAAACACTTGCGCCTTAATATCTATTACACCGCCCTCTACTAAGTGTGCAATTGCATACTTAATCGCATTTTCTATAATAGGTTGTAAAATCAAGCTCGGCACTAATGCCTGCTTTGCTTGCTCACTAATTTCTATATTTACTTTTAAGCGTTCATCAAACCGCACTCGCTCTATTTCTAAATAAAGCATTAAGGCATGTAACTCTTGCTCTAGCGGCACTTTTTTAATTGGATCTGTATTAAGTGTATAACGTAAAAAGTCGCTTAATTTTGACACCATTAAATTAGCATCTTTGTTCTCTTTTACCAAAATTAATGTAGAAATAGCATTGAGGGTATTAAATAAAAAGTGCGGATTTAACTGATACCTAAGCATTTTTAATTGAGCTTCGTGCGCCATGGTAGTGGCTTTTAGTGCTTTTTGACGCTCACTTTGTAATAGCTGGTAATACTTAACGCCAAAGTATAAACCACTCCAACATAAAATTATGTATACCGAATCTAAGCCTTGCTGTAGGTAGTAAAACCATTCTTCTGGCCGATAGCCATGGCGGTATATTTCCCATAAATTAAATTTTTGTACCACAGCCCATAAAGTGCCCGTAATATAGGACGCACTAAATACAACCAGCATTAATACCCAAGGTGAGGCATGCCAAATTTTTCGGTAAATATAGCGCAGCGGCACTGTCATTAAACAGCCTGCGTAGGCATTTAATAAAATAACAAATACGTAAATATCGCGCATCTCAAATACTTTAGAGCCGATATAATTTACCAAGGCGTAACCAATCCAGCCTGCTACTTGCAAGAGCCAAAAAAAACGCTGTCTGTTATCAATCAAAGATTGCCAATTCAAAATAAATTATTACCCTGTGTATTTGTCACTATTATATCGAGTTATGTAAACGCTTAGCACTACCAACCATCTTGCTTTTTAAGAGCCTTGCCGCAAACAGGTATTGATCGTATCTATTGTTACGCATAAAAAAGCGAAAGGAATAAACCTTTCGCTTTTAACGTATTTATTTACTAAATTATTGCTTAATTTAATTTAAATTAAGCAAGCTTATCTGATACCACTTTATAGGTTGGATCTTCAATTACATTAACTTGAACTAAATCGCGTGCTTTATGCAGCAGTTGCGTACAGTCTTTACTTAAGTGTCGTAGGTGTAATTTTTTGCCTGCTTTTTTATATTTATCAGCTAAGCTGTCAATTGCCTCAATGGCACTGTGATCGGCCACACGACTATATTTAAATTCAATAATAATATCGTTAGGGTCGTTCTTTACATCAAATAATTCAACAAAGTTTTTAACCGAACCAAAAAACAGCGGTCCATGTAATTCATATACTTTAGCACCTTGTTCATCAATATAGTTGGTTGTGTATATATGCTTTGCATGCTGCCAAGCAAATACCAATGCCGATACAATCACACCCACACACACTGCAATGGCTAAGTCGGTAATAACGGTAACACCCGACACTAATACAATTACAAATGCATCAGACAGTGGTACACGCTTCATCATTTTAAAGCTTGCCCATTCAAAAGTACCCAACACCACCATAAACATTACACCAACCAAAGCAGCCAGTGGGATCATTTCAATTAAACCTGAGGCAAAAATAATAAACGCAAGTAATATTAGCGCAGCACTAATGCCCGATAAACGCGAACGCCCACCTGAGTTAATATTGATCATTGACTGACCTATCATGGCACAACCGCCCATAGCACCAAACATGCCACAGGTAATATTTGCAGCGCCTTGGCCTATACATTCTTTGTTACTATGCCCACGCGTTTCTGTTATTTCGTCAATTAGGCTCAGCGTTAATAAAGACTCAATTAAACCAATTGCCGCTAAAATAAGTGCATAAGGAAAAATAATAATAAAAGTATCTAGGGTAAATGGCACCATAGGAATATGAAATTCAGGTAAACCGCCAGCAATCGTTACCGCTTCATCGCCGGTCATCCCTTTTAGGAAATCAAGTACAGTGTGCGCTTCTAAATCAAAGCCAATAACCAAGGCTGTAACTGTTACAATAGCAACTAACGACGATGGGATTGCTGTAGTTAATTTAGGTAAAAAATGAATAATAGCCATGGTTAGTGCCACTAACCCCAACATAATATACAGAGGATTCCCTGTCATCCATTGCTGACCGCCCATGCCATCGGGAACTTTAAACTGCCCCAACTGAGCTAAGAATATAACGATGGCTAAGCCGTTCACAAAGCCAAGCATTACCGGATGCGGCACCATACGAATAAACTTTCCGAGCTTAAAAACTCCAGCCAGTATTTGCAGTATGCCCATTAGCAGCACAGTGGCAAATAAATATTCAACCCCATGATCAAATACTAAACTTACCATAACAACAGCTAAGGCTCCGGTTGCGCCAGAAATCATGCCAGGGCGACCACCGAAAATAGCCGTAATTAAACCAACGATAAACGCGGCATAGAGTCCAACTAAAGGTTCTACATTTGCAACAAAGGCAAACGCAACAGCTTCTGGGACCAAGGCTAATGCCACGGTTAATCCAGATAGGATATCGTTTTTAGCAGAGCTTGGCGCTTTGCTGAGTAAGTTAAACATTGAGTTCCTCAAGTGTTTTCATAGACGGGTAACAAAAAAAGCGCTGAATTCTATCAAATTAGCGCCCAGTTAACAATTGTCAGTAGGGCATTAACGCTAAGTAATAAGTACTTAGCGTTAATAGATATTTGGTTACAGAGGTAGAGCGGTACTGCGTTTAACGCAAGTCATGGTCACATTAGAATGTACTTCTTGAACGTACTCTAAGCTAAGCAAGTTATCACGTACAAAGTGCTCATAGCCCTCAATACCTTGTGAAATAATACGCAGCATAAAGTCCATGGTGCCTGCCATAGTGTAACATTCCGTTACTTGATCGTAACTCAATATTAGTTTTTCAAATTCAGCAAGATTCTTTTTACCATGGTTCGATAAACGCACGTGAGCATAAACCAGCATATCAAAGCCCAGCTTTTTCTCATCTAAAAGTGCAACTTTACTTTTTATGTAACCATCTTGCTCTAGCTTAGCAATACGGCGCCAACAAGGAGATTGCGACAAACCTACTTTATCTGCTATTTCAGCGGTTGATAAACTAGCATCTTGCTGCAAAAGTGCCAAAATTTGGCGATCTACGTGATTTAGAGACATTTTATTTCTTATTTATCAGATAAACTGGCTAAATTATACATGTGTTTTAAAAAACAGTCTGCTTGTTTTTGGCAAAAAATTTATTTACTCAGCATTAACCAAACTGCCCACTTATAAAAGGATTGTTTTGTTTTTCGTAGCCTACGTTCGTATCGCTGCCATGCCCTGCAAGTATGCGGGTATTATCGGGGAGCGTCATTATTTGCGTTTTAATTGAGGTAATTAACTGCTGAGCATCTCCTTTTGGGAAATCCGTGCGCCCTACTGAGCCTTTAAATATTACATCACCCACAATAACACACTGCTGTTGTGGCTGATAAAACACCACATGACCAGGAGTATGCCCAGGGCAATGCCTTACGATAAAGCTCAACTCCCCAACGCGTATTATATCGTCGTGTGCTAGCCACTCATCTGGATAAAAAGCAGTAACCGCTGCAAAACCAAACATTTGTGCTTGCATTGGTAAATTTTCAAACCAAAAGTGCTCATCTTTATGTGGGCCAATTATTTTTACGCTATAGGTATTACGCAAGGCATCAGCCGCACCAACATGATCTAAATGGCCATGCGTTAACCAAATTGCTGTTAACGTTAAATCGTGCTGTTTTAATGCCGCCACAATTTTGTTGTAATCGCCACCTGGGTCTACTACCACAGCTTGTTTGCTTTGCGAGCATGCAATAATGCGACAGTTTTGTGCAAAAGCAGTAACGGGTATTGTAATTATATGCATCTTAAATTTCTTTATCTTTTTGCTCAGCAAGTACAATGTCTTCTTCAAAAGACATTAATATTGGATATTTTAAATAAGCTTGATCGTAAAATGGGCTCTGCTCATATAACCAATTTAAGCGCGCATCGGCATCTTTGGCAAATACCTTATCGTCATTAATCTTTTTATCGAACGCGAGCGCTAATTTAGGATTATTTTTGAGCATTTGGCGGGCATAAGGAATTAATGCATAGTTTTCCATGTACTCAGTACGCTGAAAAATAGTATTAAATTCGCCCCACGCAAAAAATGAGTCAGGCGCTTCGGGGTGTAATAAATGCACCGCCAACTCGCCTGCTTTTTGCTGCGTGTTCACTTGATACCAGCCATTTAAATCAACATTAATTGCAGCAACATAATCAAAGTTTGCCGAGACTCTAAATCGCCCTTCAAAGGGGGCTTTATCAAAAGTGTAATCTTTTACTTTCGCTACTTTTAATGGTTGAGTATTTACCCCCTCAAGCTGAGTAAACTCCACACCATGCAATTTAAGTTTTGCTACAAGGTCGCTATACACTGGCGGAATAAAGAATGCTTTAGGTACTTCAACTGTATGCAGTACCTCTTTTTGCCAATAAATAGGAAGATTAGTGTAGTCTTGCTTATTACCTAAATATTTAACTTCTACTTGTCCAGAAAGTGCATTTTGTTCTCGCGCGTAACTTATGCCTTTAAATTCTATTTCGTTTGCTTGCTCAGCATAGCCGCGCTTAACACTAAGTTGCTTAGGAATAAATGCTTGCTCTTTTTTTACCGCAGCTAATAATTCATTACTATGCTCAGCAAGCGCACTTATTGCGCCATCTAAAAACACATACGTCCCCAAAACTCGTTGTTTATAGGGTTTTAATGAATGGTTTTCAACGAGAATGGTCGGTAATGACTTTAAGTCTCCCCAGCCGTTAGAGTATCTTGGCGTAGCCACCCAACCCGCTAGGCCACTTTTAAACTCGCGCTTGTCCATAACAAATACCAGTGGTCCTGGTATATGTCCTTGCGATACCAGCTTTTCATCTATTAAAGGTTTAAAAAGTTGATTGAGTGTATCTGATACCGCCGGCGACTCGCTAGCAAACACCGGATTGTAGCCATAGGTTACATCGTATTGATAATCTGCACCGTCGGTTACATGTACATCAATATACAAATTAGGGTTGTAGTCGTTAATTACTTTTAAAACACTTTTAATTTCTGGTGTATCGAGTTTAGTAAAATCACGATTTAAATTTAGATTATTGCCATTGGTTCTAAAGCCCATTTTTACCGGACCGCGCTGATTAATACGGTTAAATGCACTACTGCGCTCGTGGCCATCTACGTTTAAAATAGGAATAAATAAAATATTAACGTTTTTTAATATATCGCGGCGCTTACCTGTTGCTATATCTCTGAGCAACATAAACATGGCATCTTTACCGTCAATTTCTCCGCCATGAATACCGGCTTGAACAAAAATGGTTGGTTTAGTATCGTTTGCTATTTGACTGGCTTGAAAATACCCTTGCTCGCTGGCAATCAACATTTTTATAGCCCGTTGGCTATTGCTGTAACCAATTGTTTGAGCTTTAAATTGCGTTGGGTTCGCAGCAACCAGTCTGTCTACAAAAGCCATCGTCTCGGCATAACTTGGTGATGCTTCACCAGAGGAAAGTTCAAAGTCAGTGGTCAGTGGACCTGCTTTTTGCATTAGGGATATGCTTTGCCCTTGCCATGGCAACAAAGGAGGTAAATGGCTGTCATACGCCACACTAGCTGATAAAACCAATAAACTTGCAAACATAAAATTCTCTAACAAACGCCTTAATTAAATAAATTATATCAATTAAACATTTTTATATGATGAAAGTGCGGTGATTCAACAAAAAAAAGCAGCCAATAACATTTAGCACTTTGTTTGTGTTTAGCGAATTATTAAGGGGAACAATAAATTTACTAAAATTCAATATACTATGCAGTTTATACTAATGATAAAAGCAAACTGCGGAATAATTACTATACGCCGAACACAAAAAAAGGAGCCATAGGCTCCTTTTTAATACTTATATAAAAAAGCTTAAGCGGCCGCTAGGCCTTCTTTTGCTTTTTCAACAAGCGCTGCGAATGCAACTTGGTCATAAACAGCGATATCTGCAAGGATCTTACGATCGATTTCTACAGATGTCTTTTTAAGACCACTGATAAAACGGCTGTAAGACAGACCATTTTGACGTGAAGCAGCATTGATACGTGCAATCCATAATTGACGGAAAGTACGTTTCTTCGCACGACGGTCACGGTAAGCGTATTGACCCGCTTTAGTAACAGCCTGGAAAGCTACACGGTAAACACGTGAACGTGCTCCGTAATAACCTTTTGCTTGTTTTAAAACTTTTTTGTGACGTGCACGTGCGACAACGCCGCGTTTAACTCTTGCCATTTCTAAAAACCCCTATTAAGCGAACGGTAACATACGTGAAACTAGACCATGGTCATTTTTATGAACCATCATCTTAGGACGTAGGTGTAACTTACGCTTAGAAGTTTTCTTAGTCAGAATATGACGAAGATGCGCTTGTTTACGCTTGAAACCGCCAGAAGCAGTCTTTTTGAAACGCTTAGCTGCGCCTCTGTGACTTTTTAGCTTATAAGCCATTGCAATAACTCCAAATTGTATTGCATTTAAATTAGTAAGCAGGCGTGAGATATATTGCTATAGCTCCACTTTCAGGCCTAACTTACTGCCATGTTCCGGTGAAAACCCAGCATAAATGCTGCAATCTTACTTTAAAACCGGTTAACTCAGGTGAATATTTACATATTACTTGCAGACCTGAGCTATTTTCGGTGCGTATTATCGCTTAAAAATTATTTTTTAGCAACAGGCGCCATCATCATAACCATTTGGCGACCTTCAACGCGATTAGGGAAAGACTCAACAACTGCAAGCTCCTCCAAATCGCCTTTGATACGGTTTAATAATTCTATACCAATTTCTTGGTGAGCCATTTCACGACCACGGAAGCGAATCGTAATTTTAGCTTTATCGCCAGCTTCTAAGAACTTACGTAAGTTGCGCAGCTTAACCTGATAATCACCTTCATCCGTACCAGGACGGAATTTGATTTCTTTTATCTGGATTTGCTTTTGCTTCTTCTTCTGCTCTTTTAGTTCTTTGCTTTTTTCAAAGATGAACTTACCGTAGTCCATGATTCTACAAACAGGCGGCTCAGCGTTCGGGCTAATCTCTACAAGATCAACACCCGCTGCATCAGCCATAGTTTGCGCGTCTTTTAATGACTGAATTCCAGCTTGCTCGCCGTCAATGTCAATTAAGCGAACTTCTTGAGCTGTAATTTCTTCGTTAATACGATTTTTTTGGGCTGTTTGTTGCCCTTTCTTGCCGCCTCTAATAGTACGTTCCTCCAAGAATATCAATAATAGTAAGCGTGTAATTGGCTGTTTGTAAATGCCTTACACGCTCGATTTTTTATTGTCGACTTTTTATCTCTTCGCTAATTTTAGCTACAAAGTCATCAACATTAAATTTGCCAAGGTCTTCACCTGTGCGGGTACGTACTGCTACTTCTTGTTGTTCAACTTCTTTATCGCCAACAACAAGTAAGTAAGGAATACGCTTAAGTGTATGCTCTCGGATTTTAAAGCCAATCTTCTCATTTCTCAAGTCAGCAGTGGCTCTAATTCCAAGTTTATTTAATTTTTGTACAACTTCTTTAACATAATCGGCTTGTTTATCGGTAATATTCATAATTACCACTTGCTTTGGCGCAAGCCACGTAGGGAATAAACCAGCGTATTCTTCAGTTAAAATACCAATAAAGCGTTCAATAGAACCTAAAATAGCACGATGTATCATAACTGGGGTGCGGCGTTCGTTATTTTCAGCAACATAAGTTGCGCCTAAACGACCCGGTAATGCAAAGTCTAGTTGCACTGTACCACATTGCCACGCTCTGTCTAAACAATCGTACAAAGTAAATTCAATTTTAGGGCCGTAAAATGCGCCTTCACCTGGTAGGTAATCAAATTCAATCTCGTTTAGTTTAAGTGCTTCGGCTAATGCCAGCTCTGCTTTATCCCACATATGGTCTTCACCAATACGTTGCTCTGGACGTGTTGAGAGCTTAACCACGATTTTTTCAAAACCGAATGTTTCATATGTATCATAAACCATCTTAATACACGCTGAAACTTCGTCCATTATCTGCTCTTCGGTACAGAAAATGTGCGCATCATCTTGGGTAAAGCCACGTACGCGCATTAAGCCATGTAATGCACCCGATGGCTCGTTACGATGACAACAACCAAACTCAGCCATACGTAGTGGTAAATCGCGGTACGATTTTAAACCTTGATTAAATATTTGTACGTGACCTGGGCAGTTCATTGGTTTAATCGCGTATTCACGCTTTTCAGACACTGTGGTAAACATAGCATCTGCATATTTTTCCCAGTGACCTGATTTTTCCCATAACGAACGATCCATCATCATTGGACCTTTTACTTCTTCGTAATCATATTCACGTAGCTTTTCACGCACAAAATCTTCAAGCTCACGGTAAATGCTCCAACCATCGTTGTGCCAAAATACCATGCCTGGCGCTTCTTCTTGCCAATGCCATAAATCAAGTGCTTTACCAATACGGCGGTGATCACGCTTTTCAGCTTCTTCAAGGCGTTTTAAATACGCTTTAAGTTGCTTTTTATCGCCCCACGCAGTGCCGTAAATGCGTTGTAGCATTTTGTTTTCTGAATCACCACGCCAATATGCACCCGCTACTTTCATTATTTTGAAGTTTTGGCAAAATTTCATGTTAGGTACGTGAGGGCCACGACACATGTCTACATATTCTTCGTGATGATATAACCCTGGACGGTCATCTTTAGCGATGTTTTCATCCAAAATTTCTATTTTGTATGTTTCACCACGCGCTGCAAATACATCGCGTGCTTCTTGCCAGCTTACGGTTTTTTTAACTACATCGTAGTTTGTTTTAGCAAGTTGCAACATACGCTTTTCAATCGCGTCAAGATCATCTTGAGATAACGACTGTTCCATATCAATATCGTAATAAAAGCCGTTATCAATAGTAGGACCAATTGCCATTTTTGCATCTGGGAAAAGCTGTTTAACCGCATGCCCAATTAAGTGTGCACACGAGTGACGAATAATTTCTAAGCCGTCGTCGTCTTTTGCGGTGATGATTTCAAGGCGCGAATCTTCACTTATTAGGTCACATGCATCAACACGCTCGCCATTAACACGGCCAGCAATGGTCGCTTTAGCGAGTCCTGGGCCAATATCGTTGGCAACATCTAGCGTACTTACTGGGTTTTCAAAACTACGTTGACTTCCGTCAGGGAGAGTAATAACTGGCATTATAAATCCTTGCTACAGTGGTGACACCTACAATGTATCACGTGTATTTTTTAAATTAATTAAATGAGAATGACTCGACAACGCTCTTACGAATAAGCATTGACTATTTTTCGCCAAATTTGGCTAATGTAGATGCTGAGTCTGCTCAACTACAAAAAAGATATTGTCGCGTGCAACGCTACTAATTACAAGTTTAAAGCGGCTAAAACACCTGCTATTTTGTTATAAAGGCTAAATTAATAATGTTTCGGCGCAGATTTTATTGCATCAATATAATAAATCTAATCGCCGTTAAATTTACAACTGACTTAAGTGCTTACTCTCGCAATTTAATGGATGTTGCGTATAATACTGGGTAATTAAGTTATATTAGAGAATAGTAATGAGAACATGTGGTGTAGATATTACCGGTAGTGATGTACTACTTTGTATTTTAAGTAAAGATAATGACGTATTTGATATTCGCGACGTGCGCCAAACACGCTTTACCTTAGGTAACGGTAACGACACAGAAGTAATGCGTAAGTTTCAGTTTGATTTTGCCAAGCTAATGCAAGATTACCAAATTGATTCTGTTGCAATACGTCAACGTGCTCCAAAAGGTAAATTTGCTGGTAGTGCTAATGGTTTTAAAATGGAAACCGCGATTCAGCTAATCGAAAACCTTGATGTAAAATTATTTACAACAACCGAAATTAAAGAGCAAGTTAAGCGCAACCCTATCCCCATTGATTTTGAGGATACCGGTCTTAAAAAGTATCAAGAAAATGCTTTTGTAAACGCTTACGTTTATATTATGAAAAAAACTTACCGCAGCGACGAAATGTAACCTCATTTAGTCGTTGCTAAAAGCGCGTACTTACAGTGTAAGGCGCGTTTTTTTTTGCTTTATTTTTACTTATTTCATTTTCAGCAACAAACCTAAGACATTAGTCTACCCCTCTTCCCTTTGTCGACAATATATGTTTATTTATCATTCAGCTATTCATATCTATTGATACGGAGAATGACATGAATGTAACAACAAAAGCGGTTAAAGAAATAGAAAAAATAAACCCTATGCCGCTATTGCAGAGTTATTTTAAAGGAATACAAAGCACCCCATTAACCAAGCAAACCATAGGTGACTACTTCGACAGCATTGTCGACAATGCCCCCGACGCATTAGCCGTGGTTGTGCACCATCAAAATATACGCTTGAGCTATAAAGAGTTTCAACATCAAGTAAACCAATTAGCAATGGGCTTACTAGCACTGGGTATTAAGCCTGGAGAAAGAGTAGGTATTTGGTCGCCAAATAACATTCAATGGTGTTTAACTCAGTTCGCCACCGCTAAAATTGGCGCAATTATGGTATGTGTAAACCCAGCTTATCGCCCCAGCGAATTGCAGTACGCTTTAAACAGCGTTGAGTGCACTACCTTAATTACCGCTTCAGAATTTAAAGGCAGTAACTATCTGCAAATGCTACAAAGTTTAGCGCCAGAGCTAGCAGAGTGCGAAAAAGGGCAGCTTAATGCCGCTGCTCTTCCCACGCTTAAAAACGTCATTAGAATTGGTGATGAAGCAAGCCCTGGTATGTTTTCATTCGCTGAAGTAACCGCACTTGCAACTCAAGAGCATAAACAGCAGTTAGATTCAGTAGCCGCTACCCTTAATTGCAATCAAGATATCAATATTCAATTTACGTCTGGCACCACTGGCAACCCCAAAGGGGCAACGCTTACTCACAAAAACATTTTAAATAATGCATTATTTGTTGGTGAAGCCATGCACATTACCAATAAAGATAAAATATGCATACCTGTGCCACTTTATCATTGCTTTGGTATGGTACTTGGCAGTTTAGTGTCTATGAGCAAAGGCGCTACAGCCGTTTATCCTGGGGATGCATTTGATCCGAAAACAACTCTCGAAGTAGTACAAAATGAGGGCTGTACAGCACTGCATGGTGTACCGACCATGTTTATTAGTGAGCTTGAATTAAGTAACTTTAATGATTACGACTTAAGTACATTACGCACTGGTGTAATGGCCGGCTCTACCTGCCCCGAGCAAGTAATGCGCAAAGTACAAACTTTAATGAATATGCACGAAGTAGTTATTGCATATGGCCAAACTGAATGCAGCCCTATTAATAATATTACTGAAACCGACTCATCTATTGAGCGCCAAGTAACGACAGTAGGCCGTGCATTAGCGCATACCGAAGTTAAAATAATTGATGAGCTAGGTAACATTCAACCCGTGGGGCTATCGGGTGAGGTATGCAGTCGGGGTGCAGGAATTATGCGTTGCTACTGGAACGATGAAGAAAAAACCAAAGCGACCATAGATCAAGATGGTTGGCTGCATTCTGGCGACTTAGGGGTAATGGATAGCGAAGGCTTTGTTAGTATTGTTGGCCGCATTAAAGACATGATAATTCGCGGCGGTGAAAATATTTATCCCCGCGAAATAGAAGAAGTGCTTTATACCTACCCAGGTGTTCAAGATGCCGCTATATTTGGTATTAGCGACGAAAAATACGGTGAAGAAGTATGCGCCTGGATCCAACCCAAAGAAGATGCACAACTAGACGAAGCACAAATACGGTTGTTTTTAAAAGACAAACTAGCTTATTTTAAAGTGCCGCGCCATATTCGTTTTGTTGAAAATTACCCTATGACGGTAACCGGTAAACTGCAAAAGTTTAAAATGCGAGAACAAATGCAAGAAGAGTTAGCAGAAAAAGCGTTTTCATAATTATCAGTTTTAAAAAAGCACAGCCTGTTTTGGGCTGTGCTTTTATTATACCAAACGTGCACTAACTAACCTGAGCTCCGGATAATAAACTTATCTCAAGCAGCTGTTTTCAGCGCTAACTGCGTTGAATTTACTTGCAATAGGCCAGCTATTGACGCGTAAATTCGCCTTGTTTTCACTGAAAACCTCTGGCTAGAGAAAATAAAATTAAATATAACGATGATTCAATATGTTAGTAAATCTCTTAACCAGAGTTCAGGTTAACTATAAATTAAGCATACGCTTTTTTAGCCTTTCTAAGTCAATCGCATTGGAGCGTACGGTGAGCTTAATATGGCTATATTCATATTCTTCTTTAATGACACTCATGCTCGAGCGAATTTCACCCACTATACCTTTGGCGGTATAAGGAATAATAACCTCTTCTTCAATCATGTCGCTTTGTGCTGTATCAACAATGTATTTATGTAATTTAGCTATATCAGCTGGGTTACGTGTTGATGTCATCATGGCATCAGGAAATTCAGCCATTAATGCTTGTTGTTGCTCATCGCTAAGTTGATCTGACTTGTTAAGTACTAATAACTTTTTACTACCTTGTACGCCCACTTCTGCCAATACATTATGCACTACATCTAGTTGTGAGCGAAAAGACGCATCCGAGGCATCAACTACATATAACAATAACGACGCATCATGTGCCTCGGCTAAAGTTGAATGAAATGAAGCAACTAAGTCATGCGGTAATTTTTTAATAAAACCAACTGTATCAGATACCAATATGCGTGGTTGCGTTATTGGATACAAAGCACGAACTGTGGTATCCAGCGTAGCAAAAAGCTTGTTTTCGCCCTCTACGTCACTGCCCGTAATTGCGCGCATCATCGACGATTTACCCGCATTGGTATAACCAATCAAAGCAACCGAAAATAGCTCTGAGCGCTGTTCTCGTCTGTCCATCATTACATCTTGAACATTTACCAGTTCACGCTTTAACTCGGCTAATTGGTCGCGTACTTTACGACGGTTAAGTTCAAGCGTTGTCTCACCTGCACCCTTACCCATTTGGCGTTCTTTATCGCCGGTAGTTGTTTCACGCAGACGCGGCGCTACATAGTTAAGGCGAGCAATTTCAACTTGTAATTTTGCTGTTTTAGTGCGCGCATGGCGGCTAAATATTTCAATAATTATGCCGGTGCGGTCAAATACTTCCACACCTAACTGGTTCTCAACATTACGTAGTTGAGAAGGCGTTAAATCGCAGTCAAAAACGACAACATCGGCACAAGCAAAATCTAAACCGTCTGATGGAATTTCTGATGGCATGTCGGATAATGGATCGTCATCAAGAAAATTTTCATCCTCATCTGCAGCAGAACCTTTATTTCCAGTAAGGCGCGCTATTTCAGCCAGTTTGCCTGAGCCAAGTACATTTACTTTTTGGGTAGAACTTTGCTTTTGTGATTGTGTGCCAACTACTTTAAAGCCAAGAGTGGTAACTAGGCGTGCCAACTCTGCAAGCGACTCAGTTGCTTCATCGCCTTTAAAGTGAGGTGTACTAATAGAGATAAGTAATGCGTTAGGAAGTGATGCTTTTGCAGTTAGTTGCATAGTTTTTTATGTTAATGCACCGCGAAGTGCAAACCTATTTTCATTCGAAAGTAGCCTGATCCTACGCTGTTATAGCTTGGCTTTATAGCGTTATAACTAACTTAAGCGGTTATTTAAATAAAACACCCCATAAATAGCTAAATTTATGGGGTGTTTTTAAGTACAGGCTCTCACAGCAATAAGCTGCAATTGCTTTAAACTATTTTAGTTAAACTACGCCTTGCTCTATCATTGCATCGGCAACACGGCGAAAACCAGCAATATTAGCGCCAAGTAACAGGTTAGTAGGTTGGCCAAATTCTGCCGCTGTTTCGTTAGCAATATTAAAAATGTTTTTCATTATGTGCTGTAATTTTGCATCCACTTCTTCAAAAGTCCAACTTTGCATACTGGCATTTTGCGCCATTTCTAATTGGCTGGTTGCAACGCCGCCCGCATTAGCAGCTTTACCTGGGCCGTAAGCTATTTTGGCTTTAATAAAGCAGTCAATCGCGTCTTTGGTCGAAGGCATGTTTGCACCTTCACTCACCAAAATACAGCCATTGCTTAGTAGCGCTTTTGCATCGCCTTGAGTTAACTCATTTTGAGTGGCACACGGGAACGCAGCATCGGCTTTAAAACGCCACACTGCATGCCCATCTTCTGGGTAATCTGCGCGAGCAATATAAGTAGCTTCTGGGTAGCTTTCTTTATATTTGCTTAAACAGCCACGTTGCTGCTCTTTTAACTCTTTAATAAGCGTTAAGTCTATACCCGCGTCATGAAATAACGTACCGCGAGAGTCACTACAGGTAATTGGTTTTGCATTTAATTGATACAGCTTTTCCATCGCATAAATAGCAACATTACCCGAGCCCGAAATTAAACAACGTTTTCCAGCTAGGCTATCATCGCGGTTTTGTAGCATGTAGTTTGCAAAATACACTGCGCCGTAGCCAGTTGCTTCTTTACGAACTAACGAGCCACCCCACATTAGGCTTTTACCGGTTAACACACCATCGTAACGCCCTGTTAAACGCTTGTACTGGCCAAACAAATAACCAATTTCGCGTGCGCCAACACCAATATCCCCTGCAGGTACGTCGGTAGTTGGGCCAATGTGGCGGTATAACTCGTTCATAAATGATTGGCAAAAACGCATTATTTCACCGTCTGAGCGCCCTTTTGGATCAAAGTTAGCACCGCCTTTACCACCACCAATAGGTAGGCCGGTTAATGAGTTTTTAAACACTTGCTCAAAACCCAAAAACTTAATAATACTGGCATTAACACTCGGGTGAAAACGCAAGCCCCCCTTATATGGGCCCAAGGTAGAGCTAAATTCAATGCGATAGCCTTTATTTACTTGAATATTACCTTCGTCGTCAACCCAAGGTACACGAAACATTAGTTGACGCTCTGGCTCTACCATTCTTTCTATAATGGCTTCTTTTTGATAATTTGTAGTTTTTGCAAAAAGAGGTTCTAAAGATTCTAGTACTTCTTCAACAGCTTGATAAAACTCACTTTGCGCGGGGCTAGTTTGCTTTAATTGAGCTATCGTACTATGTATATAATTCATAATTATTCTTCCGTGTAAGCTATTTTTAAAATTTGAGAATTCGGGTAAGTATGATTGAGTTTGTTTTTTGAATATAAATCTATTTTAAAATCATAATTTTCATACACCTTACCATTAGAAAGAGTGGTGTTGCACGTCATTCAAGTTGAATTATTTTACTGTTGTGTAAAAATAAAACAGCGACTAGCCAAATTTTTATTCACTTTAACAATATAAAAATACAGTGCGCAGTTGCTAAAACTAAACAAACAGCTAACAAAGGAGGTAATTACTTGATATTTAAATGATCTCATTCAATTGCTAGTTTATTAAGCGGTATTGAACAATTTTAAAGTAGGCGTGTAACAAATTGAAATATATTTAACTTAAAAACAACAAAACGCTAAAACAAGGGCTGTTTTAGCGTTTTGAAAGAGTAATGGCTTTACCTTGCTTACTCAGCAGTGCTTTGTGGACGAACCTGCTGTTGTACACCCGTTAAAAATAAACGAAGTACCTGGTTGTTACATACGCGGTAGTGCTTGTTATCTACTTTACGAGAAAACGCGCTTAGCTCATGCTTACTCAAATTAAAGTCAACGAGTGCCAGCGTCGCAATCACATCTTCCGCTTTCATATTTAAAGCAATACGCAGCTTCATAAAAATAATATTGTTATTTAACTTGCTCTCAGGAGCAGGTTGATCGCCTTCGCGCTTACCACGTTGCGTATTAATAAAACCATTTAAAAAAGTTGCAAACTCTGTATCACTTATTTCAGTGTAAGCCTCTTCGCCTTCTTTAGTTAACCAAGCAATTACTTGCTCTGTAGTAACCGTATGCTCAGCTGCAGCAAAAACATTTACCATAGCGGTGTCGGTTAAATTAAAAGTGTAGCGAATGCGGCGTAAAATATCGTTATTTGTCAAAGTAAATCCCAGAGTAGTAAATGCTAACCCAATGGTTAGTTATTGTTAGCTTGTAAATAAGCGCCCTAGTTTAACAGACTTGCCAATACTGCCCTATTAGTTTTTATTTAGCAGCGCACACGCTACCAATGCCGCTAATTACCCAGCACTTTTGCAGGGTCAACTCTTGTTGCTTGCCACGCCGGATAAATAGTAGCTAACGCCGCTAAAATAAAAGTAACAACAACTGTTACCACAATATCTTGCCACACTAACTTACTGGGTAAAAACTCTATAAAATAAACTCCTTGAAGTGGGTTTGCGCCAAAGAGTTGGCTGAGCCAAGTAAATAATTCGCTAATATTTATTGCCAGTACCACACCAATTAAGCTGCCTAATACCACACCTACAAAAGCTTGCGTTAACCCCTGCATTACAAAGGTAGCTAAAATGGTACTGTCTTTTGCGCCCATGGTTTTTAAAATAGCAATATTGCCTTGTTTTTCGCGTACTTCCATTACCAATGAGGACACAATATTAAAACTTGCCACAGCTATAATTAAAAACACCACAATATAAACTATGGTACGCACCATTTGTATATCTTGGTATAAGCTGCCTTGCGTTCTAAACCAACTAGAAATGTATACATAGTCGTCTATGGTTTGCCCTACCCGTAGCGCAATTTGATGCGCGGTAAATACGTCATCAACGCTTAGGCGAAGCCCGGTTACTTGGCTTTCATCGTAACCTAATGTTTGCTGCGCTTTATTAAGGTGGATAAATGCAGCTGTGCTGTCTATTGGCCCACCCATTTCAACAATACCTGCAAGTAACAGCGTTACTCGCTTAGGGGCTAATAATGACTGCCCTTGCTGAGCTATTTGAGGAATAAGTAAGGTAATACTATCGCCCACGCTGGCATCGAGCTGGTTAACTATTTGCTTGCCTAAAATAACTTCATCAATGCCAAGCTGGCTCACCAATTTGCCTTTGGTAAATTGATTAATAGCCGACACGCTCCCCTCTAATGAAGGCTCAACCCCGCGTATTTCTACTGCTTTTAATTGGCTTTTAAATTGCGCCATGCCGTTAACTGCAATAAATGGCGCGGCGCCGGTTACATGATCTTGCTGTCGCAGCTGCTCAACTTTTTGTGGCCAATTAGCAATTGGCCTATTAGGCGCTACATATTCAACCTGCGGCACTACGCTTAATAAGCGATGCACTAATTGCTGCTCAAAGCCATTAATTACCGACAGCGCAACTATTAAAACCGCAACGCCCAATAAAATACCCACAGTAGATGCTTTAGCTATAAAGCTTACAAAGCCATTTTTTTCATCTTTATGACCAGAATACGCTCTAAAGCGTTTACTTATAAACGCACTAAGCAACATGTTGCGACTCTTTAATAGTAAGTTTTCCATCATCTAAATAGGCTATTTTACCGAGTTTGTCGGCCAGCTCTAAGTCGTGTGTTACCACCACAAAGCTGGTATTTAAACTTTTATTAAGCTCATTTATTAAGTCGTATATTTTAATCGCGTTCTGTTTATCTAAATTACCGGTTGGCTCATCGGCAAGCACTAATGCCGGTTTAGTAACGAGCGCGCGCGCAATTGCCACTCGTTGGCGCTCACCACCAGACAGTGCCGACGGCTTATGAGAGCTGCGATGCGCTAGGCCCACTTTTTCAAGCATTTCTAATGCAGCTACTTTCGCAGCCTTAGCACTTAGTCCTTTAATTAAAAGCGGCATAGCTACATTTTCTACCGCGCTAAATTCCATAAGCAAATGATGAAATTGATAAATAAAGCCTAAGTTTTTATTTCTAAATGCTGCTTGCTCTTTACGAGAGAGTTTAGCCACTTCTTGATTTTTAATTTTAGCACTGCCAGAGGTTGCAGTATCGAGCGTACCGAGTATGTGCAATAAAGTACTTTTACCCGAACCAGAGCTGCCCACTATGGCCAGCATTTCACCTTGTTGCAGGGCTAAATTAACCCCTTTTAACACTGCAACTTGGTTACTACCATCTTGATAAACCTTGTTTAAATTTTCACAACTAATAACTAAATCATTCATAACGCAATACCTCGGCTGGTTTTACTTTTGCGGCTTTGCGCGCAGGGTAAACAGTGGCTAAAAAGCTCATAGCAATACTCGAACAAGCGATAATAATTAGGCTTGGCACATCAAACTTTACCGGCAACTCTATACCTGCCATCAAATTTAACCCTACTAATGCTAATAATTCATTAATATATAAACTAAGTAATACACCTAAAAATGCCCCTACTGCGGTGCCAATCACGCCATTATAAAGCCCTTGCACCATAAACACTTTTTGTACTTGCGATGGTGTTAAACCCAAAGTTTGTAAAATAGCGACTTCGCCTTGTTTTTCACTTACCATCATCGTTAGCGCAGAGACAATATTAAATACCGCAACCAGCACAATAAGCCCTAATAACATCGACATAATCCGTTTTTCCATTGCTACAGCAGCAAATAATGTGCCTTGGCTGCTGCGCCAATCTGTATAGGTATGATCTTTTAATATTAGTTTGCTGGCCTGTATAAATTCATCCAATGCAAAGGGTTCATACAAAGAAATACTTAAATTAGGTGCAGTGTTTTGATCCAACTTTAATACGCGTTGCAACGACGTACCACTGGTAAAAGCCAGCCCCATGTCAATTTCAGAGCCGGTTTCGTAAATGGCTGCTATTTTAAACAAGCGTTGGCTAGGCATACGCCCAAGCGGTGTATAGGTAGAAGCATTTGGCATAATAACCCGCAGCTTATCTCCCAAACCAACACCTAATTTACGGCTCAGGTAGCGACTAATGGCAATGCTATAGTTTTTATTAAGTACTGTTTGCCAATTTCCTTGTACTATTTTATCGGTAATTTTATAGAGCGAGCCGTCATCGCCATATAAGCCTTGCAGCAACACACCGTGTAAATCTTTATTGGTTTGTAATATAGCTTCACCATGCTGATAAAGGCTTACAGTACTTACATAAGGAGATTGTTCAAGATCTGCTTTTAAACTACTCATTTGCGCTGCAGTACGCTTATTAGCTTGCACTTCAACGTGCGGAATAAGCCCAAGCATATTGGTTTTTAAGCTGCCTTCAAAGCCATTCATTACTGAACTGACAGTAAATAATGCCATTAAGCCAATCGCAATACCGGCAATAGAAAAAAACGAGATAAATGAAATAAACGCATTCCCTTTTGAGGAGCGACTATATCTAAGCCCAATAAACAAACTAACCGGTTGAAACATATTGTTTTTAAACACTTATCCTAAAAATAGTAACTTATAATAACACGAATAATCCGTACTTGGGTATGCCACTAAATGTAATAAATATTTAAAAATCTGATACTTGGCTAGAATAAAAATTAAATGATTAACCCGCTATTAAGCTTTTAGTCCTGCGACTAAATAATCAAGTAGCACCCTTACATTAGTTGCCACAAACTGTCGAGGCGGATACACACCCCATACCCCTTCTTGCAGCGGCTGATAGGATGTTAAAATAGGCACTAACTGCCCTGTTTTTAACTCGTTTTCAATGTAGTAATTAGGGAGCTGAATAATCCCTAAACCTTTTTTAGCGCCATCTACCAACGCCCAGCCACTATTACATTGCAGTCGCCCAGCTATTTTAATATGCTTTTCGCGCCCTCCTTCGTTTACCCGCCAATAACGACTATTCCCCACTAAACATTGATGATTTATTAGCTCACCTAATGTGTGTGGCTCGCCAAATCGGGTTAAATAATCAGGGGCACAACACATAATAAAACGCCGTGCACTTAAGCGCCGTGCTTTTAAGCTCGAGTCTTTTAAATGCCCCAGTCTAATAGCTAGATCAAAACCACCTTCTAATAAGTTTTCTTGCTCATTACTGAGCGTAGCAACGACTTCTACATCGGGGTGGTCGTGCATAAAATTATGCACTATTGGCATAATAAAGCTCTCGCCATACATTACCGGGGCTGTTAGATTAATTTTACCTTTTGGCGTACTTTGCTGTTGCGCTAAACTTTGCGTGGCATCATCCATTGCATGTTGTAAATGCTTTATTTGGTGTAAAAACACCTCACCTTCTTTGGTCAAAACCACTTTACGCGTTGTGCGCGTTAGCAACTGTGTATTTAAGCGTTGTTCAAGCGCACTAACATGGCGGCTAATATGCGCAACCGACAGCCCAATTGCTTTGCCTGCAGCGGTAAAACTACCTTCTTCACCTACCGCAATAAATTCGTCTATTCCATCCCATCGTGCCATTGTTACAGTTCTGAAAAAGTGTTTTAATAAAATTGAGATTATCATTATTTGAGAAACAAATACAATAGCTACATCACCCAAGCAAATTGGGTCTACAATTATTATCTACCCACTACAAAGGATAAGCACATGTCAGAATTTATTAAATCAAAAGCAGCTATTGCTTGGGGTCCTAATCAACCACTTAGTGTTGAAGAAGTTGATGTGATGATGCCTAAAAAAGGCGAAGTAATGGTAAAAATTACCGCTACTGGTGTATGTCATACCGATGCATTTACATTATCGGGTGAAGATCCTGAAGGTATATTCCCTGCAATTTTAGGCCACGAAGGCGCTGGTGTTGTATATGCAATCGGCGAAGGCGTAACCAGCGTAGAAATTGGCGATCATGTTATTCCTTTATACACCGCAGAATGTGGTGAATGTAAAATGTGTACCTCGGGCAAAACTAACCTGTGTTCTGCTGTGCGCGAAACCCAAGGTAAAGGCTTAATGCCAGACGGTACAACACGTTTTTATAAAGACGGTCAGCCAATTTACCACTACATGGGTTGCTCAACTTTCTCTGAGTACACAGTACTGCCAGAAATCTCTTTAGCTAAAGTAAACAAAGAAGCGTCTTTAGAAGAAATATGCTTACTAGGCTGTGGCGTAACAACAGGTATGGGCGCAGTAACAAACACAGCTAAAGTAAAAGCGGGCGACACTGTAGCTATTTTCGGTTTAGGTGGCATAGGTTTATCAGCTATTATTGGCGCAAAAATGGCCGGTGCGAGTCGTATTATCGGTATCGATATAAACAACTCTAAATACGAGTTAGCAACCAAGCTTGGCGCAACCGATTTAATTAATCCAAAAGACTTCGACAAGCCAATTCAAGACGTAATTGTTGAAATGACCGATGGCGGCGTTGACTACTCGTTTGAATGTATTGGTAATGTTGATGTTATGCGCTCAGCACTTGAGTGTTGTCATAAAGGTTGGGGTGAGTCGGTAATTATTGGTGTAGCAGGCGCTGGCCAAGAAATTGCTACTCGTCCATTCCAATTAGTTACTGGGCGTGTATGGCGTGGTAGCGCATTTGGTGGTGTTAAAGGCCGCTCACAACTACCTGAAATTGTAGAACGTTACATGGCTGGCGAGTTTGCACTAAATGACTTTATTACCCACACAATGGGCCTTGAAGACATTAATGATGCATTTGATTTAATGCACGAAGGCAAAAGCATTCGTACCGTTATTCATTACTAAGCAATAAACCAATCGCTTGTATTCACGGTGTGGATATAAGCGGCTTTTGAGGATTATCATGTTAGAAAATATCTCAAGTGTAAAAGTATCCGGTGGCTGGCATAAACAATATACGCACAGCGCTGTAAGCACTCATTGTACTATGCGTTTTGCCGTTTTTTTGCCGCCCGGCGCTAGTGAAAGTAATAAAGTACCGGTACTTTATTGGCTTTCAGGTTTAACCTGCACCGACGAAAACTTTATGCAAAAAGCAGGCGCATTCAAAAAAGCAGCTGAGCTAGGTATTGCTATTGTGGCACCCGACACTAGCCCTCGTGGGGATAATGTTCCTAACGAAGACAGCTACGATTTTGCTCAAGGCGCTGGGTTTTATGTTAACGCGACACAAGCCCCTTACAACACTCACTTTAATATGTACGACTACGTAGTGAATGAATTACCCGCGCTTATAGAGCAGCACTTTCCAGTGACTAGCACAAAAGCAATTAGTGGTCATTCAATGGGCGGCCACGGTGCGTTGATGATCGCCCTTAAAAACCCACAGGATTATGTTAGTGCCTCGGCGTTTAGCCCTATAGTAAACCCTATTAATTGCCCATGGGGCGTTAAAGCGTTTACGGGTTATTTAGGAGCCGATAAAACAACATGGGCACAATACGACAGCTGCAAATTAATGGCTAAAGCTGAGCAAAGTAACTACTTGCCAATGTTAGTGAGCCAAGGCGATGCCGATAACTTTTTAGACGAGCAATTAAAACCGCAAAATTTAGTGGCTGTTGCAAAACAAAAAGACTACCCACTGACCCTAGAAATGCAAACCGGGTACGATCATAGTTACTTTTTTATCAGTAGCTTTATTGATCAGCACTTGGTATTTCATCATCAGTATTTGTCTGCATAACAATATTATTGTTTGTAGTAATAATGTGTAGAGAACCCTCTACACATTATTTTAAACTATTAAAAAAACGTCCTTACTTGCATCAGTATTCACTCGCCTTTTATTACCCTGCTTGCTGTGGCTCTACCCATAAGCTTATTTAGAGCATGCTGACCTTGTAAAATAAAATCAAATTTTAAATTTTAAATTGTAACGGTGTTAAACAAAGCACATTACTCATGCACTTCCTTTTTTATAAACTCCTTAACAAAACCAATTAATTGCAGTAAATATATAATCAAAAAAGGGAATGCACCTACAATCGCAACGCTGTGATTTAAAGGCTCGTTATTTTCAACTAATAATACGCAAGCATACAATCCCAACGCAAACGACCAGGCGTATAACCAAAACGGCAGAATCATCAGAGGTTGCTAACGCGCAGTAATAACGCGTTTTTTTCAAGTTTAGTGGCTGTATTTATTGTTTTTTTTAAAAGGCAAGTGATGTACATAATTACCTTTAATATAAGTAAAAGAATATGGATATTCAAAAGCGATATCAAACTAACTACTTAGTAAAATAGTAAAATAGTAAAATAGTAGTGTAACTATTACCAAGCCAGGCAGAATAAAAATAAAGGCAAACCTAAATTACTGAATTTAAAATATTAAATAAATGGCTTACAGATTGCTAGCTAGTTATTAAGATTAACTAAAAAGGCAAGATCATGGAAATTGATTTACAGTGGCACGAAATCGTTGATAATCTGATTCACTTAGGCATAGCTTATTTACTCGCTTTGCCAATGGCCTACGACAGAGAGCGCAGCCAAGATGGTGCGGGGCTGCGTACCTTTCCGTTAGTAGCGGTGGCATCATGTGGTTATGCGTTAATTGCGTTGTCTGTACTTGACTCCTCTGAAGCACAATCAAAAATGTTACAGGGGATCATTACCGGTATCGGCTTTATTGGCGGTGGCGCAATTTTAAAAAATAACCAGTCCACCTCAGGTACTGCCACCGCGGCGAGCATTTGGAATATGGGTTTAATTGGTATTGCTGTGGCCTACAGTCGCTACGAAATAGCTATTTTACTGGCCATTATTAACTTTATAACATTACGCTATATTAAAAAGTTTAAGTAACCTCTTAATTTTATATCTTAATAAAAACAAAAAAGGCGCTATAAAAGCGCCTTACCAAACAAGAATGTGTGCTTAAAACATGTCTTGATAGGGATTTTTTGTATTAAAAGCAATCGCTTTTTCAAAGCCAGGAAGGTGTATGCTTTGCTCATCTATAACAATGTCGTTGTCGTCAATTAAGCCATCACCAAAACGATAAATTAGTTGGTATTGGCCTAAGTCTGCTTGTGATTGATAGCTTTGTTGCGCTGCTTTTACAGCCACATTTTTATTAGCATAATCATCCATAACGCTTTTGCCATGGCGCTTGGCAAGCATTTGCAGTGTTATTTTTGCAGACAATACTGTAGCGGTAGCATTGTTACCACCAAAGCCTTTTGAGTTAATAAATGCAATATCCATATCACCGCAATCATAGTGGCTGTTTCTAATATCTAGATGATCAGCGTAAACATCGTCGGCTATTTTATCTATAGTCGTAATACCAGGCATAATATTGTGGCTAAATACACCTAATGCTATAGCTAACTGATCGCCACTTGCAGGAGCAATAGTATGGCCAACATATGCTTTTGGCGCAGTTACTTTCCAGTTATCAATAGCAAAGGTTTGTGCCACTTTATGATAAATCAATGACTCGGTTACACGGTTTAATGGCGTGCTTGAACCATGGGCTAATATAAAGCTGCGCTGTTGCAGGGCTTCTTTACCTAATAAGCTACTTGCCAGTGCCGCCGATTTTGCCATAGTAATGTAGTTACCCGGCCCTGGTGAAGTAATTGACTTTTTAATCCCGTCGGCATTTACAAATACATCTGGCACACACCCCATAATGTCAGCGCCTAACTCTAGTGCTAGAGCATCATCCATTAAAATAGCCACTTGCGCGCCTTCACCTAGCGTAAAGCCACAGTTTTCGCCAAACGGACGGCTACTTTTACGATAGTCGGGCTCATCTGTATTACTTAAGTTATCTAAACGGCGCAAACCTTCAACGTTTGCCAGTGCGCTCATGTTACCAAAGCCTTCTATAACCTCTGGCGTAATAGCACATTCAACACTGGCTACTACAGCAACGCGAGTGCGCCCGGCTTGTATATCGTTAACCGCTGCGCGTAAGTTATATAAAAACGTAGCACATGCGCCCGAAGTTGAAAACGTAGTACCTACGTTGCCCGTTACATACGCATTAATAAAATCGGTCGACATAGTATTTAAACCCAGCGCTAATTGCTTAGTGCTTACGCGGTCGCCTTGCTGGCGAGCTTTAACTAAGCCACCTAAACCTGTGTCATCCATTTGGCCAATAACCGACGCCGAATAGGTACCAATTTTGTCTGGCTCTACGCTATTCATTATATGTTGCCAATCAAGCCCGGTTGACTTTATTGCATCGGTAGCAGCAAAAATAGTTGCTTGCAAACCACGTGGCTGATAGCGGCTGTTATACATTACTGACGGATCAAACCCAGTAGGAAACTGCCCTGCCGATTTAATCGGGTTGTCACGAGTTGAAGCGTGTTTAACATCTATATCTGCGGCAATAGTAACTTTAACTTTTTTACCTTCGAGCTGCTCTACCTGCCAGCTTGCAGGTATCGGTTGTGGTAAATCGCGAGCACGGGTTTCAAACACAATCGCATTCTCATCCGAGTTGCTTAGCGTCATTTTTTGCTGCCATGGGGTAGCGTCTGGATCAAAATGTTCGTTTTCGATTTTACGAATAAGCGTGCCGGCAATTATTTGTTCACCAAAACGTGCTTCTATGTCGCTTTGCTCAACATTGTTACCTTGAGTGTCTTGTAGTTGATTATCAACAACACTAACTAAATTCATCAAGGTGGCGAGGCCTAAAAACGTTTCTTGACGATCTTGTGCACTTAAACTGTCTAACACAATACGGCGGTAACCTTGGTGAAAAGAAGTACGGCCAGCGGCATTAATGCCTCCCATGCCTACAATTACGGGTAATGCGGTCATAATTTACCTTTAAAAAACGTGTTATAAGAATATGACACTAGTTTAAATGGATTGCGCACCACTCTTTGTGCTTTAATAGCCAAATATTAAGCATAAAAGGCCAACTCTAACTGGTCGGAGCATCTATATGACTGATAAACAGAGTAACCCCCCATTAAATATAGCTATTGCTGTTTACCAACACTTATTAATAACGAGTTTAACCCTCCCTATAGAAATGTTGAGAGCGGGCGAAGCCTTTGCAAAAGGCCATATTAATAAACAAAACTTTAGGCCACTCGCTATTCATTTAGTTGCTAAAAACCTTGAACCAATAAGTAATCGTACCGGCTTGGCAATCCTTCCCGATTGCGCCACCAGCAATACCCCCAATTGCGATTTAGTAATAGTGCCCGGTATTTGGCGAAACCCGCGCCCAGTTGTACGCACTAATCAAAATATAGTTACTTGGTTGGGGCAAAGTTTTACTAATGGCAGCCATATTATAGGTGTAGGCACTGGCAACTGTTTACTAGCAGAGGCCAAGTTACTTGACGGGCACCCAGCAACCACCCATTGGCATTACGCTAAACAATTTAGTCACGACTACCCCAAGGTACTGTTAAAGCCTGACTTTTTTATTACTCAATCCGAGCGACTCTATACCGTAGCCAGCCTAAACGCCCTAGCCGATGTAATAGTGCATATTATTAGCCAGTATTATGGCAAAGCTGCAGCGCAGCATGTTGAGCGCAATTTTTCCCACGAAATACGCAAACCCTACGAAGATCAGCGCTATCTTGAAGGTGCGGTTGATCGCCATCCCGATGAGTTAATTGCCCAAATTCAATTTTGGTTAAAAACCAACTTAGCAACAGAGCTTAATTTACAGGATGTAGCCGCACAGTTTAATTTAAGCTATCGCTCTTTTACGCGGCGCTTTAAAGCAGCTACCAACCAAAGCCCTATTGAGTATTGGCAACAGTTACGAGTAGAAGGTGCTAAAGAGTTGCTCGCTTCGTCAAATTTATCAATTCAGGAAGTAGCGTTAGAAGTTGGCTATAACGATCAAGGTCATTTAACGCGAATATTTAGAAAAATATTGAACCAAACACCCAGTGAGTATCGTAAAGTAGTGAGAAAAAAATTGTTTGGCTAATACTTTAAAAACAAGTCAGGCTACTGTAATAATATAAACCATTAACTAAAACACAAGGAAGTTGGAAATATGCATGTAAATTTTAGTGAAAATTTACTATTAGATATTGAAGCAGAGACTGATCTCAATATTAGACTAACTCGCTTGCTAGCACTTATTCGTAAACACCTTGATATGGACGTTGCTTTTATTTCTGAGTTTAAAGACTCTAAACGTATATTTAAATTAGTTGATACCAAACGCCCTAACGACATTGTAAAAGTAGGTAATTTTGATCCCATAAACGAAACCTACTGTAATAAATTAGCCAATAATGAACTAGATAATATAATACCTGACACCAGTAAAAATAGTATAACCCGCGATATGCCGGTTACTAAAAAGCTTAATATTGGCGCTTATATTGGGGTGCCAATTACCTTATCTAACGGCGATATTTATGGCACATTTTGCTGCTACAACGAGCAAAAAGACGACACATTAAACAAGCGTGATCTGGCGTTTTTAAATTTAATTTCAGATCTGGCCTCGCAGCTTATTGATACGCAAATACAAAACAATGAAGCAAAACAACTTATTAAATCTAACGTACTTAATATTATAAACACAAACAAGATTGAGATTTACTACCAGCCTATATATAGCTTAAACACAAATAAAATTTCGGGTTACGAATCCTTGTCTCGCTTTTTTGTTGAGCCCTATAGAACACCTAACATTTGGTTTGATGAAGCAGCACAGTTTGGTTTAGGTGAAGCTCTAGAAATGTTGGCAATAAACAATGTTTTAGGCAATATGAGTCATTTTAATAAAGAGGTGTATGTGTCAATTAACACCTCTCCAGAGCATATACTAAGTGGTGCCGTTGCCAATGCATTAGCTGCTATTTCTGATTGCAGCAATATAGTATTGGAGGTAACCGAACACTCTCCTATTGCTAACTACAATGAAATGTTAACGGCACTCGCGCCACTGCGTAAAAAAGGCATACGCCTAGCTATAGACGATGTTGGTGCGGGGTATTCTTCTTTTCAGCATATTTTGGAGCTACAAGCAGATATTATTAAACTTGATATTAGCCTTACCCGAAACATTAATAGCGACCGTCGAAAATATTTATTAGCTAAAGCATTATGCGGATTTGCTAAAGACATTGGTTGTAATATTATTGCCGAAGGCATAGAAACACTAGAAGAAATAAACACCCTCCGCAAACTAAATGTCGATAAAGTTCAGGGCTATTATTTAGGACGCCCACAAGCACTTTGCGATGCTTTAGTGCATCAAAAATTAGTATTAAGCTAGTTATAAATTTAATTATAAAAACGCCACTTTATAAGTGGCGCTCTGTTTCATTTTCGCTCTTGCGATAATAGCGCTTAGAATAAATTTTAACTTTAGTGTGCACACCTTTACTTAAGCTTTTAAACTTAGCTTCAAGCACATCAACACCGTATAAAATACCGACCACCAGCACAGAGAGCTTAATAGCTGCGCCCAAGTTTTCGGTGGCTATCATTACACCAATAGACGCTAACACCCAAATGGTTGCTGCCGACGTTACTCCTACCACAGCGCCGTCTTTAGCTAGCATTACGCCTGCGCCCAAAAAGCCAATACCAGTAATTATTTGCCCCACTACGCGAGAGTGGTCAATTACATCGCCTTGTAAATTAAACGCAGTCGATAAAAATAAATAGGTACCTAAAGTAATTAACGCAGAAGTACGAATACCCACAGGTTTGCCACGTAATTGGCGCTCAATACCAATAATAGCGCCACAAAATGCCGCCGTACCAATTGCAGCCCATGAGTACGGAGCTACATCAAATAAATCAGGTAAAAACACGTAATTTCCTCGTTATTCATATATGAATAGTTTAATTTTATATTAACAATTTTTTGATTTAGCAATAGCCACTGCTGTTCTTAAGCGTTGGCTACCAAACGCCGACATTTTACTAAAGTCGCTGCGGGCAATGGGCACATATTGGCAATCTATAGCCAATTGACTATCACTTCCTGGCTCACAAAACGGATCATGAACATACACACAGTGCTCATCTAAATGCGTAACACACACCCAATGCGGTGATTTTTTACCATCAAACCGATAAGTACTGATTAAGAGCAACACGCTAAAATTTTGCTTCAGCCAACGCTCAATGTCTTCAAGCTCAACATCTTTATTACTAAGCGGTATTTTGGCAGCGGTTATGCCATCTACAAACTGCTGATGTACCGTTGCTAATACTACTTTTTTATTTTCACTGCGCACGCCATCTAAAAACAACGGCTCTAGGGTATTAACAATTACCTCGCTGTTAAAACCACGTTTATGTGCCGCCAGTGCTAAACCAAACGAATGGCAGCCGCCATGCCCAGAGGTCATAAAAATAGTAGTGCCTTCTCGCCATAACGACAACTCATGCGATTGAGTCAGTTCAGTGCTAGCATCTAAGCTCCCCATAGCCATTAACAACGCCGCAGGACCACAGGTAAACTCAGTAGTTTGCTGATACCACGGAGTTAACCGTGCTAACTTAAGCTCACTGGTTTTACGAATGTTTTTTTGCATGCGTAGCGCATCGCTGTGATCGTCGTAATAATCGCTATATTGACCAAACACCCGATAACCTAAGCTTTTATACAAACCAATTGCGCTGTCGTTATTTACAGCCACTTCTAAACGCAGATAAATTCGCCCACGCTCTGCGGTGGCTTTTTCAAGTGCAATAAGTAGCATTTTTGCAATGCCTTTGCCTTGCATGGTAGGTAATACAGCAAGCGAATAAAGACGCGCTAGACGAGTGCCTTTATGGCACCAAATTAGCCCATAACCGCATAACGCATTATTTTGCTCGGCAACTAATAAAATACCGTGCTTAGCACTTAGCCAGCGCTTTAAACTGCGCGGGCTAAGCTTGTCGTTACTAAAGCAAGCATTTTCAAGTGCTGTAAGCGCGGTTAAATCACTGATAAGCGCTTGGCGAATAACCACTTGCTCAGTCTGTTCATTAACCACACTCTCAACCATGGCTTTTGCCATTAACCACGCCCCCTCGCTTCAAGGCGTTGTTTAAACTCATCCATAATGATCATATAAAGCTCATCGCCTAAATAGCCGTCTTCTACTTTATGATCAATACTTGGGTTATCGTTTACTTCAAGTACATAAGCACGCCCTTGATGTTCTTTTACATCAACGCCATATAAACCCTTACCCACTGTTTTACACGCTTTTAATGCTGCATCTAATACCGCTTTTGGTAATTCAAAAGTAGGCAATGTTTCAAAGCCACCCGAAAAAAACCGCTTTGCATCGTGGTTATAAATTTGCCAATGGTTACGCGCCATTAAGTAACGACACGCGTAAATTGCACGGCCATTTAGTACCCCTACTCGCCAATCGTATTCGGTGTACATGTATTCTTGTGCAAGCACTAAAGCACTAAATTCAAATAGCTCAGTTAACTTAGCTTCCAGCTCAGCACGGTTCGTTACTTTATATACCCCTTTTGAAAACGAGCCTTCTGGCATTTTCAATACTAACGGGTAGGTAAACGCCGCTTCTAACTGCTCAAGAGTCTCGCTTGACTGATCAGCCACAACCACTGTTTTTAAACTAGGTACTTTTTGATAGTTAAACGCATCGTGTAAATACACTTTATTACAACAACGTAAAATAGACTCCGCATCGTCAATAACCACTAAACCTAAGCTTTGTGCCTTGCTAGCAAGGCGATATGTTGGGTGGTCAATTGCTGTAGTTTGACGAATAAATAACGCATCAAACTGGGCTATATTGTCTATTTCGTCAAAGCTTAATGCTTGGGCATTAATACCATGTTTAGCCGCTGCTTTAATAAACTTTGCTATTGCGTCTTTATCGCTTGGTGGCACCTTTTCATTGTGATCAACAAGTATTGCCATGTCCCAGCGAAAACGACGTCGCTCCGCAGTAATACGCCATTGCGTTTGGGTAAAGTTATTCAACTTAGCTACAAAATCGCTGTACTGTTGCTCATCTAATGACGATAACGACCCTTGTTGTAATAAGCCTTGGTTATCAACAAATAAAATAGGCGCCGGGTATTGTTTAAATACCGATTTAGCCGCTTTTGTTTGCTCATCGTTAGTGGCATTACCAAAGTATAGAGCGCCATCTATTTGGCCAACATTGTGCATAGGTGCTTGGCCGCTACGTAACGCATTTATTGTTTTTACACTTGGTAATACTTGGTGCTTACGCGCTTCAGCGAGTAGCGAGCAATAGTAACCTTTGCTCAAGTATTGGCTTGAGTCACATAAGTTAATAATGCGAGTTTTAGGTTCATCACGTTTTGGATAGTCACGTAGGTAAGTATTAAACGTAATAACATTTTCGAATGATTGAGCAAGAGTTTGCTCGTTGTTATCAACCACAATTAAGGTTTTAAACACGACTTTTCCTAGTTAAGTCTAATTATAAAAGCATGCTTAATTTTTTATAATTAAGCATTAAAAATAGAAACACCCATCGTACTAAGTGGTGCATTGCGCGTGTCACTTAATAAGATGGGTGCTTTAGTTTAGGTAATCCTAAACCACATCTGCTTTATAAGGCCTTTTTGATAAACTAACAAACGAGATATTTTTAGCGTGAAGATGAAAATTATTGATGTAGGTCGAATAAATGGCGAAGCCACGCCATCCGACACATAATTTATGGGAACGGTAAGTGTTTATAACCTTGGCTTGGCTCTGCCTGATGGCGGAATATTATTGTGATGCGGCTTTATTGTCGGATGGCGCTTTATTGTCGGATGGCGCTTCGCTTATCCGACCTACGTTAAAACGATTTAGATAATCGCGATGTGTTAATTTAAAGCATGTTTATAAAGCAATTGAACCTAAGCCCTGAAAATTTCGAAAACTAACAAAAACCAAAGAGGGTTTCCAAATGAAAACAGCCTACTAATATTTTATAATAATATATTCAAGGCTACAAAAAACTAGACAATGTCTATACTTAATTGGCTCCAGACATTGATGCGGTTAATCATCTATTTTGTTTTGAAGAGCAATTAGACTCTGTGTTAGACATTTAATTTTTAGCCTAACACAAAAATTATAACCGAGCTCCAATATGACAAGGTTTCACTTATGCAAATCTCTCGTTTCTTAGTTTCTATTATACAGGCAAAGAGAACATAGAGCGCTTATGTATACAGACTATTCCGTCTAGTGCTGTGACAGCCAATAAACTATCATCTTCATAAACTACACACCCAGGTCGCGATGTATACTTTTCATTTATGAACTCCAGATGAGATGCAACCCATAATACTTGATCTAATTTTATAATTAAGCCTAGATGCCCAAAACACAGTTTCTGTATCTTGATCTCATTTATTGATGTATTCCAATCTAAAACGCTCTCTGACATTTCAATTTTTGACCAATAAGAGTAGTTTACTTGGGCCTTTGCAGATTCGTAATAGTTATTAATATTTTCAATAAAAAGTTTCAATAATTTGACAGATTCAAGGTGCATTTTTATCATTAAAGTTGTTATGCTTTCACTAGTAGATTGCAGAACTTTAGCTTGTAAAATTACATCTCCAGAGTCAAAGCTATTAGTTATCTTATGAATAGTCACTCCTGAAAAATCAGGGTTTTTTATTAAATATGGTAAAGGAGTCGGCCCTCTACCTTCAGGTAGTAAAGTAGGGTGTATATTGATTGCATATTTCACATTTGTATCAGGTAGTAAGTAAGCATATTCAGCAACTATGAACAGTTCTGCACCTAAGGAGATCAAATCATTGAGCTCTATTAACTTAGGTCTGTGCTCATAAATAGCAATATCATTTTGTTCACATAACCTATCTATAATAGATGATTCATGCGCATGACTATTTTTATATACTCGCAATATTTGATGGTTTTCATCTAATAAATACTTTAAACACGAAGAGAATAAGTTGTTTCCGAAGTAAACTATTTTCATATGCTTTTTTAATTCCAAAATACTTAGCTTAAATACTAGCTGCGTAAATTACATTCAAATACCTAACCTTAATGTTTATGAGCCGCTTTTGGTCTTTTGTCGCGAGTCGATGAATGGCTATGAATAACTTTCCAATCACCATCGATCTTACGAAATAAGAAGGTTTGATAGCCTGTTTTATCAAACTCTTTACCTGAAATTTTAACTTTCCCCTGCACCGCACTATCAGCAATAGCCCAAGCAAATTCTTTCTCACTTCCTTCAAAAGTTATTTCTATATTGGAAAAGTCTAATTTTAGGTATTCCATTGCATCTTTCTCAGGTTCAACGTGATGATTAACTAAGCTGTCTAACCCTGAGTTTTGACCACCAGACTCTATATATCTAGCACCTTTAAAATTTAGAAAAGTCTTTCTAAATGGTGTACCATCACCATTTTCCCAACCAAGTTTAATACTCGAGATGATATCAATAATTGCTTGTTTATCTTGTGTGTTATGATTTTTATCATTATGAGCAATCGTAGAAAAACTCAGAACAAGTATCAGTATTGCTGAAGTATATTTTTTCATATTTCTTCCTTTATAGTGTTGGGTTAGTCTATAGCAGTGAGTATTTGATACTCTTCTGGTGTTAAGGTAGGTAGCTGTTTAATAAAAGCAACCATTGCCCACATACGCTTATCGTCATGGGTTTTCCCCCATGCTGGCATGCCTGATGCTTTAATACCGTGTTTGATAATCCAGAAATTCCTACGAGCTAGCTTGTCTTCATCTTCGTCGTGCGCATGATTTATATGCTCGTTACTCGATATAGTTAAGTTAGGTGGCGCTGGATATAAGCCTAAACTCATATCACTTTCACGCTGCTCTGGCTTTAGGTGGCAACTAGAACACATATATTCATAATCACTTCCACCGGTTAGTAGTAATTCTGGTTCATTCAAATCAGGTACAATTATATCTTGTGAAGCCTTACTAATAGAGTTTTCTCTAGTTTCTGTTAATAGCCAATAAACAAGATCACTGTGCGGTTCATCTGCAGCAACATCTACAATACCGGAGTAAATAATAGTAGCTGCTGAAGCAAGACCTAAAACAACAAACAATAATAGTAATCTAATGATTTTCATACAATCCCCTTGAGATACTAAGATTTTAAGACGCCATTTAACGTATCAGCACTTAAACATTTGCCAAACGACTTACTAAGATAGGTTAATGATTATGACCATCATCTTCTTTAGATTTTTTATGCTCTTCTTGCTTCATCTTGCTGTGTTCCATATCTTTCATGTCATGTTTATCGATTTTCGACTGCTTCATGCATTTTTTCATTATGGCAATTGCAACAGGATCTTTCATATCCATTTTACTTTGATTCACTTTGGTACAATCCGCCTTTTTTGTCTTTTTTACATGCATTGATGGATTATGCGCTAGAGCTGACGTAGATAAGGTAATTGTTGGTATCAATACTAAAGCTAATTTTGTTAAAATATTCATGGTTAACTCCTAGACTTATAAATTCTATTGAGGCCTATTTAGGTGTATCAAAGCGATATCACTCTTCTTAACACTCAAATTTATCGTAATAGTTGCAGCTAAAATAAAGCCATATTATTAATAATAGTTAAGAGATCGCTGCTATTTATCCTTGAACTAAGTAATGCCTTACTTGCAAGATCGATTGCAATTATTCATTAATTTTTATTCCAAGCCTTTTATATTAAAATATAGAAGGAATATAAGCGTAAGTATAAAAGTTCAACCTGTCATTGACATGACACAAACATGACAAAACTGTAATCTTAATGTTGGATTGCTGCCTGGTTAGTATTTAATAATTTTAATTGCGGTAAGGTTAAAGTGCTTATTAAAACAAAGTTATGTACTTATTCGTTCTAATCAGGTCACTCATTTGCAGCAAAAGCCATCTTAATCGTATAGGTTAGTGTGTTCACATTTTATATATCGTTTAGAATGTAAAATGCGCTATTAGAGTTCACTGCTTAAACGTTTTTCATAGATAAGATAAAGTCTGTGTGTTTGCAACACCCTGAATTACAAAGGTTAAATATTGATAACCAAACAGAAAGCTCCTTGTGTTTTTCGATGCAGTTGTGTTGAGCAAAACATAAACAGTATATCGAGGATCTTAGTATGAAGCTATATGGTGGAATTGACTTACATTCAAATAATAGTGTTATTGCTATCATTAATGAGCAAAGCGTTTAAATAATGACGCTTCTGTCATTTTTTTTTACCCCCTATAAAGACAAGCTAACAGGACTTGTTGTTGAATCAACATTTAATTGGTATTGGCTAGTTGATGTATTAATGGATGCAAAGTTTAAACTATATTTAGCGAATCTCGCTGTAATCCAACAACATTCAGACTTAATACATGCTGACGATCATAGTGATGTGCGCTGGTTTGCTGAAATGTTACGCTTAAATATACTCCCTGAAGATTACATATATCCACGCAAGCTTAGAGCTGTTCGTGACTTAATGCGCAAACGGATGGATATTGTCCAACAACCCATTAAAAATTTATTATTACTGAACGCACAGTCATATTTAAATTGAGTTTAAAAAGTAAGAATACTTAGCTTTTAAATAAAAAGTTCAAGAAAACGCAGCTGCCTGCTTGACCGGAACTTTCTAATGGGTGGCCCCCTTTGTTTCGATTATTTAAAGAGATCGCGTATATCTCCGGTGTAATGCCTACCAAATCAGTTAGTGCAAAAAACGGGCATCACTACCTTCATGTATCGAAAACTGTAATACCAAGCCGTGAAATTGTTATACGGTTCGCTATAATGATGCCAAGGTCGATAGGAGGGTTGATTGCTTAACCTCTCCTGTTCGAGTATAAAAGCATTCGCTTAAGCAGGTTCAGGCCAAGCGAATTCAGGACGCAATCCTTCATAAACCGGACGACCGTCGGATGGTTTGGGGTAGCCCTTTGATGTGTCGTAGAATGCGTGATATGTAGCCTTAGGAAACGTTGCTTCTTTGTAACCCATAACATTTGGCACGGCAACACGAATGCGTTTCTGTTTATCATCAAGCATTAATGCAGCGCCACAATCAGTACAGCTACAAAGCTCAAGTGGTCCTTCTGGATTGTCCTTATTGAACGGCTGGCGCTTTATTTTTTCAGGGTGATCGGCGGACAGATCTGTGTATTTGAAGAATGCCACATGCGTACTCTGCTGGCCCGTCACGCTCTTACAGACATTACAGTGACAAACATGATTATCGATTGGCTCTGCTTTAGCTTTGATATGAACGTGTTCGCAGCCACCTGTATAAGAACTGGTCATAATCTCTTTCCTTTTATGCGTACCCGGTTGGACGCATCTTCAGTAAAATAAATAACGACAGAGTCTTATGTAAGCCTCTACCGATGATAGTTACAACTTAACATCAGTCACATTCTGAAACGCCGATGCACGTCGATGTAAACCAGAGTTGCTTGCAGTATGTATTGATGCTTTCGCTTGATAAGTGTAGTAGGTATAGCTTGCAACACAACTTATCCGTAGTAGAGTCGATAATGATAAATGTTTTAGTAAAGATTTAAATTGGGATTTAAGTATTTAACATAAAATTCAACATGACATCCACTTCACGTTTGAACCCGGCATGCTGAAATTGCAGATATTAAGATGGGTGTCTGCTTAATTATCCTGCAAAATGTTATTGTTATGGTACTGTTTTTCGGATGGCGCTTCGCTTATCCGACCTACGTTTAAATATTCCATATGCATCAAATTACGCGATAAAACATTGATGTAGGTCGGATAAATGGCGAAGCCATGCCATCCGACAATAAAATGAGGGGGAATAAATACGTTTTGTGGTGCTTAAAAATGGGCTTTGCTTACAACCAATATTTTATAAAATTTCTACAATGTCATAATCGTGCTTTACATCGGCAATGGTTAAACTAATGCCATCATCAATTTGTTTATTTAATAACAGCTTACCTAGTGGTGCGCCGGGGGTTACAACGGCAATCGTTAAACCTTTAACCTCTACGGTTAACCCACCTGCGCTTGGGCCTAAATAAAACCATTTTTGCTGCTCATTTGTACCCTCTAAGCACACTAGCGAGCCAATGGCTATTTTACTGCTGGCTGGCTGATTAAATATGGGCTTAAATAACTCCATGCTTTTATAGCAATCGTTTACGCGCTGCGCTTGGCCTTGGGCTAAATAGGCGGCCTCTAACCCTAGGGTATCGTATTTGTTTTCTGCTATGTTTTCTTCGTGCGTGGCGGTGTCGTGCGCTGTTTTAGCGGCCACTTTTGCGGTGGTAAGCTGCGCCTCTAGGGCAAACTTAAGGTGTTCAATAACGTGGGCTTTGTTCATGAGGTTTACACACATACAGTAAAAATATTGCGAGCAGTTTAACATTGCTACGGGGGCTAAACACAATAGTTTGGCCCCTAAGCTTTGTTTATTTGTATGCTTTGAGCCTTTATGGCATATCCATGAGCGCTTGGCTTTGGCTATCTATTTTCACTTCGTAGTTTTTAGCACTTAACCCCATTAGCTCGGGCAAGGTGGCGGCAATACAAACAGATGAAAACGTACCCACAACAATGCCACTAAATAACGCAATAGCAAAGCCTTGCAGCGGTGTTCCAGCTAATAGCCACACACTTGCTACTGTGGCTAAAGTGGTGCCTGAGGTAATTAAGGTACGCGTTAGGGTGCTTTTAATCGCACTATTTATAATGCTGGATACGCTAATACTGGCATTTAATTTAACTCTTAATAGCTCACGCACCCTGTCGCCAACAATTATAGAGTCATTAAGTGAGTAGCCTATAATTGCCAATAAACTGGCTAATACGGTTAAGTTAAATTCAAGCTGTAATAGCGAAAACAAACCCAGCACCAATATTAAGTCGTGTGTTAAAGCAACTACCGAGCCAAGGGCTAAACGCCATTCAAACCTTATCGCTAAATACAGCATTACTGCAACCATAGCTGCTAGAAGTGCCAAACAGCCTTGTTCAAATAGCTCATCGCCCACCTGCGAGCCAATATAGGCCGATGACAATACCGTGGCATTTATGTCGGTGCTTTGTGTTACCGCACTTTGCCAATCGTTGCTGCTATTACTCGCAGATTGATTAATAGCTGGCGCTTCTCTTAATTGAAAGTGGTTATTCCCTTGCGCTGTTAGCTCAAACTCACCGTTGTGGTTTTTAGCTATAAAAGTTTTAAGCTGCTTTAGCTCAATACTTTGGTTAGTCGTAAATTCTGTTAAGTAACCACCGGTAAAATCTAGGCCAAAGTTAAGCCCTTTTTGCGCCAAGGTTACTACCGATAGCAATACTAATACTGTACTTAAAACCAAGCCCATAAAACGCATGCGTGTGCCGGTTTCGCCTTTTAAAAAATAATTAAGCATCTGTACTTACTCCGCTTTTTTTACCCAATTTTAAATACAAACTTTGGCTCAACACTTTCGATACATACACGCCTGTAAACATACTGGTTACTAAACCCAGCGCCAAAGTAATTGCAAAGCCTTTCACTGGCCCATAACCTATACCGTATAAAATAAGTGCAGTGATCATAGTGGTAATATTGGCATCAAAAATAGTGCTAAATGCTTGCTTATACCCTTGCTCAATAGCTTGATAAGGCGCGCGGCCTTTACGGCGCTCTTCTTTTATACGTTCGAATATAATGACGTTGGTATCTACTGCCATACCTATGGTTAGCACCAATCCGGCAATACCGGGAAGCGTAAGCACTACCCCAGGCAATAACGACATTAAACCCACTAAAGAGGTTAAATTTAAAATAAGTGCTACGTTGGCAATTAACCCTAAACGTCTGTACCACATAGCCATAAATGCCAAAGTAATACCCATACCTAACATTAGGGCGGCTAAGCCGTTACTTATATTTTCGCTGCCTAAGCTTGGCCCTATGGTTTGTTCGTGCACTATAGTAACCGGCGCACTTAACGAGCCTGCACGTAACAATAGCGCTAAGTCGGCCGCGGCTTGTGGGCTTTGCATATTGGTTATGCTAAAACGCGAACTTAAGTGCTGAGCAATATTGGCTACATTAATAACCTCACTCTTTTTAACTACCTCTCCTTTAGCATTTTGCGAATACTCTGAGTAAACCGTCGCCATAGGTTTACCTATATTAGCTTTAGAAAATGCCGACATAGCATCGCCGCCTTGGCTATCAAGGCTTAACTGCACTAGCGGTTTGCTCCAATCGTCGCGCCCAGCATGAGCGTTATTAATATGCTCACCGGTAAAAATTGGCACAGGGTCGAGTTTTATAGTACCGCCCGTCTGTAAATTAAAGGTTTGCCCACCCACAGCTTTTAATTGATAAAACCCCAGGGATGCCGTTGCGCCAATAATGCGTTTCGCCTCGGTAGGATCTTGCACTCCAGGTAGTTCAATACGAATGCGCTGCTTACCTTGGCGCTGTGTTACCGCTTCGGTTATGCCCAGCTCTTCAATACGCGAACGTAGGGTTGTGAGGGTTTGGCTCATAACTTCTTTGTTAAACGCGCTTCGCCCTTGCTCTGAGTAACTAAATTGCGCCGTTTTAACTGTGCCATTATTGTTTGTTACTACTGCTAAGTTAGCAAAGCGGCTTTGCAGCTCTTTAATAACAGGGGTTAATTTATCACCAGCATTAGGTAGAGCATTTATTACAAACCCGGTTTGAGTTTGCAGGGCTTTTACCCCATGTGCTTTTTGCTTAATTATGATTGATTTAGCTTGCTGATACGCACTCACTAATTGCTCATCAATGGCTTTATCTAAATCTACATCAAGTACAAATAACACTCCACCGTTTAAATCTAGACCAAGCTTTATTGGCGAAAGTCCAAAGCTTTGTAACCAGTTTGGGCTGGTAGCACGCTCCACAATTTTAACCTGAGTATTTGCATATTGCGCTTTTATAGCCGCTTGTGCCTGGGCACTTTTTGTAGGCTCGTTAAGCAGCACATTTATTGTTGCTTGCGACTCATGCGCTTGCGCCACATTTAAGCCTTGCTCATTTAAAAATGTAACTAGGGTATTGGTGCTCGGGGGTGTTTGTATTTCGGTGTGTGGGGCTGCGCTAACATACAACCATGACTGGTTTGGATATAAATTAGGTAACGCACTTATTGCCAATAGCAGTAATACCACCAACATAGCAAAGGTGCTTAATTTAAATTTAGCCATAAACGGCTTTTTATTATTTTTAAAACTCAACATTGTTATTCCTTACTATCAGCAACTAGCTGATAAGCGCTTAAAAAAGCACAATTAATCTGCAAGCTAAAACTTTAAAAGTTAAAACCTATTAATTATTAAATAAGGAAATTAAGCGTGATGAGTGTTGGTAGCGCTGTAAAGTAAGTTAGCTTCTTTCCAGCCACTAATACGAGACTTTTTACTATTAGAAACAACTGTATACCAAGGTAGTGCCGTGCTTATAGCTTTAGGTTGTAAATAAAACTGCCTTGCTAGCGTATGAATAAAAAATTCATAAATAACGTCGTATTCAGGCTCTGTTTGCGCACTAAATAAAAACAACGATGAATTACTGGCAGTTAGCCTAGGTTGCAGTGCATCAAACGCTGTTTTATTAGGCTTAGTTTGTTGTTTAGCATGCAATACTTTAACTAATATGGAGGGGTGACTTATATCTAATGAAACATTACCTAATGAAGTAGCACCTAATGAAGTAGCATCTAATGAAGTAGCATCTAATGAAGTAGCATCTAATGAAGTAGTATCTAGTGAGAAAGGAGCTGCTGAAAAAGCAGCAGATATTAAAGTAGAATTTGCAGTGTTTAAACCATGTTTAACTGGCGCGGCTTCGCTACATGCACTAAAAAGTGCAGTAATAAGCAAAAATGCAGTTAAAAACAAACGAAATTTAAACATCAATTTTCAAACTTTAATTAAGGATTACTAGTATATAAGGGCAGCTATTTAAAATACAATAGTCTAATTAAGTATTTAGCTTGATGAAAAATTAAATCCACAGCAATTTATACCCATTATAAAAACCGAGATCATTCATGCGCTCTAAACAAAGCTCAGTAAAACGCCCCGACGCAATGAACCTGCGCCAAAGTATAAAAACACTTTGGCCTTATATCACACAATTTAAAGGGCGAGTTTTTATTGCAGCTATGGCACTGGTAGGCGCTAAAGGTGCTACTTTACTTATGCCGTGGGCACTAAAAGAAATTATTGATAGCGTTGATAAATCTATTCACCCAGTGCTTTTTATTCCTACCCTACTGCTTATTATGTACGGTGCACTGCGCTTTGCCAGCGTATTTTTAGGTGAAATACGCGATGCGGTTTTTTCGCGAGTTACCGAACACGCCATGCGCGACATAGGCCTAAAGGTGTTTAAGCATTTGCATTCGCTTGAACTGGCTTTTCATTTAGATCGACAAACCGGTGGCATAAGTCGCGATATAGAGCGTGGCACCAGCGGTTTGAGCTTTTTAATGCGATTTTTAATGTTTAACATTGTGCCTACTCTATTTGAAATTCTTACCGTTGCATTAATTTTTGGCACTTTGTTTTCTATCTGGTTTGCGCTTATAACCCTACTTGCAGTTGCCATATATATTACCTTTACAGTAACCGTAACCCAGTGGCGCAATCGCTTTATTCGCGAAGCTAACACCGCCGACAACTTAAGTAATACCCGCGCTATCGACAGCTTACTAAACTACGAAACAGTAAAATACTTTAACAATGAAGAGTTTGAAGCCAGCACCTACGACACCTTTTTAGCGCGCTGGGAAAAAGCCCGATTAAAAAACCGCATGTCGTTATTGGCACTAAACTCTGGGCAAGCGTTAATTATAGCCAGCGCCATTACCGCACTTATGTGGTTAGGCTCAAGCGAAGTAGTAACCGGTACACTTAGCATTGGTGAACTCGTAATGATAAACGCGTATATGATCCAACTGTTTTTACCGCTTAACTTTTTAGGCTTTGTATATCGCGAAATAAGACGCGCCCTTACCGACCTTGAAAACATGCTTGGGCTGCTCAACAAAAAACCACACATTGCCGACACTCCTGCATCACAACTACTAACACTCACTAAAGGTGAGGTTAGCTTTAACAATGTAAGCTTTAGTTACGATGCTAACCGCCCTATTCTTAACAATGTTAGTTTTAGCGTAAAACCCGGCACTAAGGTAGCAATAGTCGGTGCAAGTGGCGCAGGAAAAAGCTCATTAGCTAGGCTCTTGTATCGTTTTTATGAAGTGTCATCAGGTAGTATCACTATAGATAAGCAACCTATAAACACCGTAACTTTGCACAGTTTACGCCAAGCTATAGCCATAGTGCCGCAAGATACCGTGCTATTTAATACTTCAATACGCGAAAACATTGCTTATGGCAGGCCAACAGCCAGCGAGGCCGAAATAGATCAAGCCATTGCTATGGCGCATTTAACAGCGTTTATAAACAGCCTTGATAAAGGCGATAAAACCTTAGTAGGCGAGCGCGGTTTAAAAGTGTCGGGCGGCGAAAAACAACGCATAGCCATTGCCCGCGCAATCTTAAAAAAATCGCCTATTTTAATTTTTGACGAAGCCACCTCAGCCCTCGACTCCCATGCCGAGCAAGCTATTTTAACGGCTATGCGCGCTGTCACACAAAACCATACCAGCATAGTGATTGCCCATCGCTTATCAACCATAATAGATGCCGATAATATTTTAGTATTGCATAAAGGCGAGCTTCTTGAGCAAGGCACACATTCTGAGTTACTAGCCCTTAACGGCCAATATGCGCAAATGTGGCAATTGCAGCAAGAACAAGCAAAAAACACATAAATACCATTAATATTGCTCGTATAAAGGCTTTATTTGCTATTTTATCGACCTCTAGGGTGATTCACCTCAAAAGGTTTGTTTAGCAGCCTCTTATAAATAACAATTACTAAAATAACCTGAACCTAGGTTAAGATAATATTTACAATAATAAAAAATATTAATTAAACAGAGTGAAAGCTCAGGGGAACACAATGAAAAAGAGTTTAATTGCAGCTGCATTAGCTGCCACATTTATTACCGGCTGTTCAGAGCCACAAACATCAAAAACGCAAGTACAACCAGCACCTACTGCACCAATAGCCGCAACAACAGAAAAAGCAGAGTTGGGTAGTTTTGGTGTTGATTTAGCTGCACGTAACGAAGCGGTTAAACCAGGCGACGATTTTTTTATGTACGCCAGTGGCACTTGGTATGACAATTACAGCATGCCTGCTGATAAAACCCGCTATGGTGCATTTTCGGCATTGGCCGAGCGCAGCGAAGACCGCGTTAAAGTAATTATTGAAGAAATTGCCGCGCGTAAAGACTTAAATGCCGATGAAAAACTAGTAGCCGACTTTTACAACGCCTACATGGACACCAAAGCACTTAATAAGCTAGGCATAACACCAATTAAGCCGCTTTTAACGCAAATAAGTGAAATATCATCAACCGACGACTTAGCCAAAATGTTTGGTCAGTCTTGGTTAACCGGTGTTAAAGCCCCGCTTGGTGGTGGCATGTGGTTTAACCGCTTAGATCCTAATAAATACGAAATGTCGTTAGGGGCTGGCGGTTTAGGCTTACCCGATCGTTCATACTATCTTGAAGACTCAGAACGTTTTGTTAATACGCGTAGCGCCTATGTTGCTCATATTGCCGACATGCTTAAATTTGCCGATGCAGATAACGCCAATGAGCGCGCACAGGCAATTTTAGAGCTAGAAACCAAAATTGCACAAGGCCATTGGCCACGCGAAAAGCGCCGTAACCGCGACCTTACATTAAATCAAATTAAACGCGACGAGCTAAGCACTGCCTACCCTGACTTTAACTGGGATGCATATTTTGCTCAAACAGGCTACAAAGTACCGCAGTTAAATGTATCGCAACCCGAGCCAATAAAAGCCATGATTGAATTAATCAATCAAGAAGACTTAGCGGTATGGAAAGATTATTTAACCTACCACGCAATAAGTGGTAACGCTAACTTGCTCTCTGAAGATATTTTTAATACTAATTTTGCATTTTTTGGTAAAGAGTTAAATGGTCAGCAAGAGCCGCGTCCGCGTTGGAAACGTGCTATAGATGAAATGTCGAGCACCAATTCACTTGGTTTTGCTATTGGTAAAATATACGTAGCACGTTATTTTCCTGAGTCGTCAAAACAACAAATGTCTGAACTGGTCGAAAACTTGCGTACCGCATTAGGTGAGCGTATTGATAACCTAGAGTGGATGGGCGCAGAAACCAAAGTAAATGCGCGCGCTAAACTAGCTGCATTTGTACCAAAAATTGGTTACCCAGATGTATGGCAGTCGTACGAAGGTTTAACTATTAGTAATAACGACTTAATCGGCAACGTAAAAAACATGCGTGAGTTTTTTCAAGCCGAAAGCGTTGCAAAAGAGCTGCAAAAAACAGATCGTAACCGTTGGGGTATGACACCACAGCGCGTTAACGCTTACTACAACAGTTCATTTAACGAAATTGTATTTCCAGCGGCAATTTTACAACCACCATTTTTCGATCCAAATGCCGACGCAGCAGTAAACTACGGCGGCATTGGCGCAGTAATTGGCCACGAAATGGGCCATGGTTTTGACGACCAAGGTTCTAAATCAGACGAAAATGGGATCCAACGTAACTGGTGGACTGATGCCGATCGCGCCGCATTTGACGCAAAAGCCGACCAGTTAGCAGCGCAGTACAATAAGTATGAGCCAATTGAAGGTAACTTTGTTAACGGGCGTAATAGCCTAGGTGAAAATATTGGTGATGTGGGTGGTTTAGCCATGGCTTATCATGCCTACAAACTGAGCTTAAACGGTAAAGAAGCACCGGTTATTGACGGTGTTACTGGCGATCAGCGTTTCTTTCTTGCTTGGGCACAAGTATGGAAAGAAAAACGCACCGAGCAAAGCATGTTAAATCAGCTACGCGGTGGCACGCATGCGCCGGGTCGCTTTAGAGCACAAGCCCCGCGTAACCACGACGCATGGTACAAAGCATTTGATGTAAAACCAGGCGATGAGCTGTATCTTCCTGAGGATCAACGCGTACGCATTTGGTAATAGAGCGCTAAATTGCAATTAAATATAACCCGCCATTGCGGGTTATATTTTTTCTGCCCAGTTATTTTTATAGCCCTTAGTATAAAACTCAACCCATCCTGTTTTTATCTGCATTAATCTATTTAATAGTTACTAGCCCTCCCCCACATTTACCTTTAAACTATGCCCCTGAAAATTATTTTAATACTTATATTTAAAGGCGAAACGCAGATGGGAAGAGCTTACCAAAACAAAAAAGATTCAATGGCTAAAACTGCGGGTGCTAAAACTAAAGTTTATTCTAAGTACGGTAAAGAAATTTATATTTGTGCTAAAAATGGCGGTACCGATCCAGACGGTAACTTATCGCTACGTCGTTTAATTGAGCGCGCTAAAAAAGACCAAGTACCGGCGCATGTTATTGACCGCGCAATAGACAAAGCAAAAGGCGGCGGCGGTGAAGACTACGTAGCCACACGTTACGAAGGTTACGGCCCGGGTAACTGTATGATTATTGTTGATTGTTTAACCGACAACAATAAACGTACCTTTGCTGATGTACGTGTTTGCTTTACTAAAGCTAACGCTAAAATTGGTGCACAAAACTCGGTTTCGCATTTATTTGATCACCTTGCAATTTTTGTATTTGACGGTGATGACGACGAAACAGTACTTGAAGCACTAATGATGGCTGATGTAGATGTAACCGACGTAGAAGTTGAAAACGGCAAGGTAACTGTATTTGCACCACATACTGAGTACAACAATACTCGCACAGCACTTGAAGAAATGGGCGTTACTGAATTTGACGAAGATTTAATTTCGTTTGTACCACAAATAGCAGCGCCTATTGAAGGCGAAGATGTTGAGGTTATGGAGCGCTTTTTAGCTATGCTAGAAGATTGCGACGACGTACAAAACGTTTACCACAACGCAGAGTTTTAAGCGTTAATAATAAAACGTGATCAAAGGCCAACTTAGTTTGGCCTTTTTGTTTTTGTAAAATGGATTAGTTAATTTTGAATACCCTTGAACAACTACGCAGCGGTGCTTTAAGCGGTGCTCGCCACTTACAATTGGTGGAAAACCTCACTGATTTCCCAAAAGAAATTTTTACCCTTGCCGACACCCTAGAAGTACTCGACCTATCTAATAATAACCTGAGTGATTTACCCGCAGAGTTTGCCAGTTTAACCCGCCTTAAACGGGTGTTTTTATCGTTTAATCAGTTTAAGCATATTCCTGCTGTTTTAGCACAATGCCCAGCACTTGTTATGATCGCATTTAAAGGCAATCAAATTAGTGAGTTTGCCCAGCATAGCCTGCCGCTTACAACACAGTGGTTAATATTAACCGACAACCGTATTGAGCAATTACCCGCATCATTCGGCGAGCTTAAACAGCTGCGCAAACTTGCTTTAGCGGGTAACCGGTTACGCACTTTGCCAAGCAGTATGCAGCAGTGTACAAACTTAGAATTAGTGCGCTTATCTGCCAATAACTTAACGCACCTAGATAACTGGTTATTTGAGTTACCAAAGCTTACTTGGCTGGCCTTTGCTGGTAACACCTTTAATAAAGCCCAGTGCCTAACAAAAAGTAGTTTAGAGAATAAGCCACTGAGTGATTACACATTACAGCAGGTTATTGGCCAAGGTGCCTCTGGGGTTATTCACCTTGCAAAAGCAGCAAATAAAGCGGTAGCTATTAAGCTGTTTAAAGGCGCAATTACCAGCGATGGTTATCCGCTTGATGAAGTTAATTGCTGCTTGCAGGCAAATGAACATGCCAATTTAATTAAGGTACTTGCCTATATAGAGCAAGGCAGCCAACTTGGTTTAGTAATGGAGCTAATAGATAATAGCTTTAGCAATTTAGGATTACCGCCAAGTTTACAAACGTGTACTCGCGACACCTTCGCAGATGGCTGTAATTATAGTAGCCAAGCTATTTATAAAGTTGTGCAACAAATGGCCAGTACCCTACAACATTTGCATGCAAATAAAGTAAGCCATGGCGATGTATATGCGCATAACACTATGGTAAACCAAGACGCAGATGTGTTATTTGGCGATTTTGGTGCAGCAACTAATTTAGCTATGTTGAGTGAGTATCAGCGCCAGCAAATGCAATTAATTGAAGTACGCGCGCTAGGTTGTTTAATTGATGATTTACTAAGTGTTTGCAGCGACAATAATGCAATAGCAGTTAAGCTTGCGCAACTAGCTAAGCAATGCATGACAACTGATATTTTACAGCGCCCCACACTTTCGCAGTTAAGCACACAGCTAACTACACAGTTATAAAGTAAAGCGTAGTAAATTTATAAATGGCACAAAAAAACCACGCAATGCGTGGTTTTTAACGTTATTTATATAACCTTAAACTCTAAAATTATAAAAACTTACCTAACGCTTTAACTTGATCTAACATGCGGTTTGAAAAACCCCATTCGTTATCGTACCAAGCCATAACTTTAACCAATTTACCATTCGCTCTGGTTTGTGTTGAATCAAACACACAAGACGCTGGGTTATGGTTAAAATCAATAGAAACAAGCGGCAGCTCATTATATTGTAAAATGTCTTTCATTGAGCCCGTTGACGCTTCTTTCATAATTGCATTAATTTCTTCAATGCTGGTATCGCGCTTCGCAATAAACGTAAAATCAACCAAAGATACGTTAATTGTAGGCACACGTACCGACATACCATCTAACTTGCCTGCAAGTTCAGGTAGCACTAAACCAACAGCTGCAGCTGCGCCAGTTTTAGTTGGGATCATCGACTGCGTTGCACTGCGTGCACGGTATAGATCAGGATGATATACATCTGATAAGTTTTGATCGTTGGTATATGCATGAATAGTGGTCATGCTGCCTTGATCAATGCCTACCGTGTCGTTAATTGCTTTAGCAATCGGTGCTAAACAGTTAGTAGTACACGAAGCGTTTGAAATAATTTGGCTTTGTGCATTAAGTACTTCGCTGTTAACGCCATGCACTACGGTTGCATCCATATCTTTGCCCGGTGCCGAAACAATTACTTTTTTAGCGCCAGCAGTAATATGCTTAGCGGCTGCTTCGCGCGTAGTAAACAAACCGGTACACTCTAAAACAATATCAACATTTAACGCTTTCCACGGTAAATTTGCTGGGTCGCGCTCTTGCGTTAAAGTAATAACATCGTCGCCAATTAGCATAGTGTTATCGGCTAGCGTTACTTTATGAGCAAATTGTCCGTGTACTGAGTCAAATTGCGTAAGATGAGCATTAACATTAGCTGGGGCTAAATCGTTAATTGCAACAATTTTAATCTCATTATTTTGTGCCGACTCGTAAAGTGCACGCAATACATTGCGACCTATACGGCCATAGCCATTAATTGCTACGTTAATCATTTTTGACTCCTATTTACTTCACAAGCTTGTCGAGCAAGCGCTTCAATAGCTTGCCAGTCTTTATTTTCAATTAGTTGTTTATCTAACATCCAGGTACCACCCACACAAATAACATTATTTAGTGCTAAGTAGTTAGGTGCAGTAGCGAGCGTTATGCCGCCCGTTGGGCAAAAAGTAATATCGGGTAATGGCCCACCGATTGATTTAAGCATGGCGGTTCCGCCTGCGGCTTCTGCCGGAAAAAACTTTAAATACTTAAAACCGTGCGACGCTAGTTTCATAACTTCGCTTGGCGTAGCAGCGCCTGGTAAAAACGGGATATCGCTCGTTTTTATCAGTTCAAGTAGCTCGTCACTAACCCCTGGGCTTACCATAAAGTCAGCGCCTGCAGCTACCGAAGCATCAAAGCTGGCTTTATCAACTACCGTGCCTGTGCCAACATAGGCCTCAGGTACGGCTGCTTTCATTAATTTTACTGCTTCTGCCGCAATGGGCGTGCGCAAAGTGATTTCCAGCGCTTTTAAGCCACCGTTATATAAGGCTCTAGCAAGTGGTGCTGCATCTTCTAATTTTTCGATTACCACTACTGGCACAACTGGCGCCGATGCTAATATTTTTTCAATACTCATTACGTGTTCCTCATTACCCACAATGGCTGATTATTCTTCAATTCCGAAAGCACTCGCACCTAAATCGGCGCTGCTTACGATATTTCTAAATCCGGTAAATAACTCTCGGCCTGTGCCAAAGGTTAAGCTTGGTAGGCTTAATTGCAGTTCACGTTTAGCAAGCTCTTCATCGCTAACATGTACTTTTAATATGCCGTTTGGTGCATCTAAAGTAACTAAATCACCTTCATGAATTTTAGCAATTATGCCGCCTTCAACTGCTTCTGGCGCTAAGTGAATCGCCGCAGGTACTTTACCCGACGCGCCCGACATACGACCGTCAGTTACAATAGCTACTTTAAAGCCTTGATCTTGTAGCGTTGCCATTACAGGTGTTAATTTATGTAGCTCTGGCATACCTTTAGCTTTAGGGCCTTGCTCTTTTAGCACTGCAATAAAGTCTTGGTTTAATTCGCCGCGGCTATAAGCATCTTGTAACTCACCTTGCGAGCTAAATACTTTAGCTGGGGCGGTAACTACTTGATGTTCAATTGCTACTGCCGATACTTTAATAACCGCTTTGCCTAAGTTACCCGTAAGCAGTTGTAAACCACCTTGCTTACTAAACGGATTACTCACTGGGCGAAGTACATCTTCATCGTGTGAGTTATCAGGGCAAGCTACCCATTTAATTTTGCTTGGGCCGGTTGCATCACTCATTATTAAGCTGTTGTCTTGATCAAGACGCGGCTCGGTCATATAGGGTGCTAAACCATCGCCTAGCATAGTTTTAACGTCGGTATGTAAGTAGCCTGCGCTGGCAAGTTCACGCATTAAAAAGCCCATACCACCGGCTGCTTGAAAATGATTTACATCAGCAGAGCCATTAGGGTAAATGCGCGTTAATAGTGGAACCTCAGCTGATAAATCAGACATATCTTTCCACGTTATTTGAATACCTGCCGCTTTGGCAATAGCCACAAGGTGAATGGCGTGGTTAGTAGAGCCACCGGTAGATAGCAAACCAACTAAACCATTTACTATAGTTTTTTCGCTGATCACATCTGCTAAACACGGGCTGTCTTTATCGTCGGTTAATTGCTTAAGCATGGTTTCTACCGCATTACCGGTTAAACCATCGCGAAGCTCTGTGTATGGGTTAATAAACGAGCTACCAGGAAGGTGTAAGCCCATTATTTCCATTAACATTTGATTTGAGTTAGCAGTACCGTAAAAAGTACAGGTACCAGCACTGTGGTAAGACGCGCTTTCGGCTTCTAGCAAGTCTTCGCGGCTTACTAAGCCTTGCGCAAACTTTTGACGAATACGGGCTTTTTCCTTATTTGGAATACCTGACTGCATTGGTCCTGCCGGTAAAAAGAACACCGGTAAATGGCCAAACGACAGTGCACCAATTAATAACCCTGGGACTATTTTGTCGCATACGCCTAAACAAAAAACGCCATCAAACACATCATGCGATAACGATATTGCCGTAGACATAGCAATTACATCGCGTGAAAAAAGTGACAATTCCATGCCGTCACGCCCTTGCGTAACGCCATCACACATTGCTGGTACGCCGCCTGCCACTTGAGCTGTAGCGTCGTATTTAGTAGCAATGCTTTTAATTAAATCTGGGTAATCTTTATAAGGCACATGTGCCGAAAGCATATCGTTATATGAGTTGATAATTGCAAGGTTTGGTTGCTCATCGGCTTTTAAACGCGCTTTGTCATCGGTGCTACACGCAGCCATAACGTGGGCAATATTACCGCAGCCTAATCCAGCACGAACTCTTGTTTGTTTTTTTGCGTGCGAAATGCGATCTAAATAAGCTTGGCGGGTTGCTTTACTGCGCGTAATGATACGTTCGGTGACTTCTTGAATTCGTGGATGCAACATAATTAAACTCAGCTCTATTCGTTAGAGGATAAAGGCTCAGTGGCAATTAAAGACTCCACGTAATTAATTGCACTGAGCATCTTTGGCTTACCCGTTCAAAGGTACCTTATCAGAGGGCCTCTCACAACCACCCTGACACCGGTGTCACTGTATTAACGCACGACCATGACACCGGTGTCAACCCTGTCTAATAAAAATAGTGACTTTTTTTAACATAGCCAACTATTTTTTATAAATAGACATTTAATAATGTTGTATAGCATCGTTGTATTTAACGACAGCCAACAAAAAGCCCGAATATGCTTTGTGCACATTCGGGCTACTGTAAATATTCGTTTTAAGTTGAGTTTATTTAACCTGCGCTGTCGACTCGCGAGTAATTAAACGCGCCTCTAGGGTCACCTGATACGCAACCTCTTGTGGCTGAATAATATGAGCAATAAGCTGAGTAACCGCCTGTTTGGTCATTTCTTCAACTGGCTGCGCTATGGTAGTTAACCCAGGCCAAATATGGCGTGCTATAGGGGCGTTATCAAAGCCAGCAATTGAAATATCATCGGGCACACGTAAACTGCGTTGAGTTGCTAATTTAAGTACGGCGGCTGCCATGTAATCGTTTGAAGCAAATACTGCGGTTGGCCGTGGCGATAAATCTAAAATACTACGGGCACTGTCTACCCCTGAATGATAACTAAAGTTACCCTCTTCTACTAAACGCTCTTCAAATTCAATGCCATGGCTTGCTAACGCCCGTCGGTAACCTTTAAAACGCTGTTCAGTGGCACTGTGATCGGGATGACCTTTAATAAAAGCAATTGATTTATGACCCAGTGTAATTAAATGCTCGGTTATTTCAAATGCCCCTTGCTCGTCATTGCTGCGCACCGAAATCGAATCATCTTCAAGTACTGCAGAGGCAACGCGTGCATAAGGTATTTTTTTCGATTTTAAAAAATCAACTAGTTCAGCAAAGTCCGAAAAAGGCGGCGTTAATACAATGCCATCTAAGCGTGATGACTGCAGTAACTGATCAATATTATTGATTAGTGCTTCACCGCGCAGCTCACAAGGATGAATTAATAAATTGTAATTGTTTTCTTGGCAGGCAGCCAATGCGCCTGTTTGCACGCGGGTAATATAACTTTTACTTGGATTATCGTAAATACAACCAATAATAAAACTGCGATTTTGAGCAAGACCACGGGCAATAGGATTAGGCGTATAATCAAGCTCTTTAAATACTTTAAGTACCTTTTCGCGGGTAGCTGCACTTACATTTGGCTCGTTATTTAACACCCGAGAGACTGTTTTTTTAGAAACCCCCGCATAACTCGCTACACTATTTATGGTGACTTTTTTCATCTATTTACTTCCAAATACCAGCAGCATTATTCCTGCTTACTATTATGCAAACACGCCGCAGCGCCAATCAAAGGTATATTATCTTGGGTTACTAGCGTAACAGGAACTTGCCCGTTATATTGCGACATAATACCTTTTTGTGAAAAACGTTCAACAAAACGACTCTCTAACAAGCGCGATTGCATGCGTGGCAATATACCACCGCCAATAAATAAACCGCCCAACGCACCATAAGCTAATGCTAAATCGCCTGCGGCACTGCCAAGCCAGTCACAAAACTGGTTTAGAGTTGCATCGCAAACCTCACACTCGCCTGTATTGGCTAAATTACTAATTTGCGCGGCATCTAAATGCTTAGCAGTAATACCTTTAACCGCCGCCATCGCTTTATATAAATGGGCAATACCCGGGCCTGAAAAAACAGTTTCTAAAGACACATGCGGATGTTCTTTGCGTAATTCTATAAGTAACTTTGCATCTAAATCGGTAACGGCAGCCAGCGAAATATGCCCGCCTTCAGAGCTAAGCACCGCACTAGACTGCGCTGTTCTAACTAGGCAAGCTGCACCAAATCCTGTGCCTGGGCCCATAACTGCAATGTTTGAGTTTTCATCGGCTTGCCCTGCTTTAATAACCACATTTTGGTTACTATCTAAATAAGGGGCAGCGTAGGCAAATGCAGCAAAGTCGTTAATAATTTCAAGCTGCAAAAAAGAAAAAGCCTGTTTAAACTCACTAACGCTAAAATGCCAACCTAAATTAGTAAGGTGAACCTGCCCTGCTTTTATAGGGCCTGCCACTGCCAAACACGCGCGCACAGGTTTAATATGAGGCACAGTTGATAAATAATGGCGTGTTGCATTTTGTAACGAGCCAAAGTCGGCACTAGGAAAGGTATGATTATATTCTATAACAAATTCGTTTTTTGCTGCATCAAAGGCAGTAATTAGTGCAAACCGCGCATTGGTACCACCAATATCGGCAACTAAAATAGGATCAAATTGGGCAGAAGAGTGTAAGCTCATAGTGTTATCTCTTTTGTATAATACTAATCTTATTAAAAAAATGAACATTTTAACTAATTAAATAACTTACTCACTGCGTTAAAATAATTCATATAAAACAACTCTATATGATTACTTTCGCCTTGTGATTAAACCATTTTTTTGGCGCTATTTTTTTGCGTTTTAATAGTCCACTCTTTAATGCGATTAGTATAAGCGATTCATGCTTATTATTTTACAACGGGTAACCCATTGTTCTTTTTATTACTTTAGGCTATCACCCCAAAGCAGCTATCACAGTAAAAAAATGCTGCCTATAAAAATATAGGCAGCCAATACGTTTTGACAACAAAATGATAAAACGCCCTCATTATGACACCGGTGTCATGGGTAGATCAACTAAAAAAGTGCTTAATTGATAAATTAGCTTGAAATAAATCATTAATAAACGAGAATGGCTGCATTATTCTCTTTGTTATTTAAGTAGTGCTCATGAAAGGTAAAGCAACGTCATTTGATATAGCCCATTATGCTGGAGTGTCGCAATCAACTGTATCTCGTGCTTTACGTAACAGCCCCTTGGTAAACGAAGAAACCCGTAAGCGCGTTTTCGATATAGCTAAAAAACTCAACTATAAAGTAGACAAAAACGCCAGCAATTTACGCACCCAACAAAGTAGCACCTTAGCGCTATTATTGTTTGAAGATCCAACCTCTGATGAATCACAAATTAACCCGTTTTTTTTAGCCATGCTAGGCAGTATTACCCGCGCTTGTGCTAAAGAAGGTTACGATTTACTGGTGTCGTTTCAATCGGCCAGTGCCGATTGGCAAGCCGACTACGAAGATAGCCACCGCGCCGATGGTATTATTTTACTCGGTTATGGTGATTACTTAGATTATCAACCTAAATTTAACACCCTGCTTGAGCAAAACACCAAGTTTGTTTGCTGGGGGGCAATGGTTGACAACCGCCCCGATCTAACGGTGTGCTGCGACAATTATGGTGGCGGAAAACTAGCTGCAGCGCATTTAATTGCGCGCAACAGAACCGACTGCGCGTTTATAGGCGACGCATCGGATCATAGCCCTGAGTTTTTTGCCCGTTTTCAAGGTTTTAAAGATGAACTAAGCGCTAATAACGTAACCTTAAACGAACGTAAAACAGCAAATGCAATATCGACTGAAGAGTCGGGGTATCATGCCACTCGCTCACTAATAGCCAATAACATAAAATTTAATGCACTCTTTGCAGCCAGCGATTTAATAGCCATTGGTGCAATACGCGCACTCAAAGAAGCCGGTATTAGCGTACCAAAAGATGTTGCCGTAATAGGTTTCGATAACATCGCCATTGCCAGCTATACCAACCCACCTTTAACCACAGTAGAGCAAAACACCACTATAGCCGGGCAAATGTTGGTAGAAAATCTATTAAAACTAATTCGAGGCGAAGCAGTACAAAGTACCCTACTCCCTCCAATATTAATTGCCCGAGGCTCAAGTTAACAGCCTGCATTACCTTGCTTTTAAATACCACCCAACAATATAAAGTGGCTCTAGGGCAATAACGGCTTAAAATTCAAAGTAACTTATTTTATTGTTTGCGGCCTATTGTCCTTCACCTTTTACAACCAACCCAAAGGTTCACCCCAATTTAACAGCCTATTTACGCATAAGTTTCGTATTAGTTTTTCTTATCTGAAGTAAGCGTTTTTAGCGTGATTTCTCACTCGTTATTTTGCTATTTTATCTATACAATCACGCCTTTATTATAAGTGTAAATTTCAAGTGACTATCTCATGCTATTAAGTATTGTTTTTATTATTGGTATTACAGCAGAAGCCATGACCGGAGCGCTAAGCGCTGGCCGAATGAAAATGGACTGGTTTGGCGTTAGCTTGGTAGCCAGTGCCACCGCCATAGGTGGTGGTAGCGTTCGAGATATTTTACTAGGTAATTACCCACTTACGTGGGTGCAACATCCAGAATATTTATTAATTACCTGTATGGCCGGCATTATCACCACTTGGTTGGCTAAATGGGTAGTTAAGTTTAAAGGCATATTTATGCGCCTAGATGCCCTTGGCCTAGCTGCTTTTAGTATTATTGGCTGCCAAGTTGGGCTAAATATGGGTTTACACTATGGTATTTGCGTGGTTGCAGCTATAGTTACTGGCGTATTTGGTGGTTTGTTACGTGATTTAATATGTCGTCAAGCGCCATTAGTATTACACCACGAGCTGTATGCCAGCGTTTCACTTATTGTGGCGTGTTTATACCTAGTACTGCATCACTATAATATTGATGACAATATAAGTATTATTGTTAGCTTAGTTACAGGGTACTTAATACGTATGGCATCGGTACGCTTTAAATGGCGCTTACCTGTGTTTAGTTTATTAGAACCCGCTAAGTAACTAATATTGCATGTTGTTATATGAAAGCTAACTTAATAATGGCACCACTATAAAGTAAGGTGATTAGCAGCCCAATTGCTAAAGTAACTTTAGCTTTCATTGTTTGCTTTGGCTTTTGCGTAAATACAAAAACAGTTCTATACAGCGTACTAGGCACTATAAGCAACATGCTAAGTAACGCAGGAAGTACCCCCATAATAAAACCAAAACCGAATCCTGAATTTTCTACTTCGGAATATAAAGCTACAAACCCAAACCAGGCGATAGCTATTAAAAAGAAAACAGCTCCGAGTGAAATATAAAATAGTGCCATTATTAAAAATCCCTTTTCACATAACGAGCCTGTAGATAAACTCGTTTTTCATTTGTTTTTATTGATAAACAAACCATAGCCGAGTTCCTATTTTGGTTCAATTTATTACGTTATTTTATACAGAATATAAAGTGAGAGCTTGGCATTGTTTTAATTGGTTGTTTTAATTGGTTGTTTTAATTTGATTTTTTAAAGTACCCCCTCATTTTTATGAGGCTAGCTGTTGAGAGAACTGGCTTTTTATTAGTTATCTGTTTTGGGCTAAAGCGTATTATGAGCAACAAAAAGCCAAGGGCAAGCCACATAAAAGCATTATTAAATCGCTGGCATTTAAATGGATAAGGATTGTATTTAGGTGTTGCAAAACGAATACACCCTACGATGAATCGACGTATTTAGCAGCATTAAAACGCAGAGGCTCACCACTAGTAAAATTTGCAATTAATAGCTAAATTTTACTAGTCGTCCACCTCAGGGCGTGTTGTTAGGTATACTTTAACTGCACTATTTTTTTAAGGCGCCTTTTAATCAATCTTTGTTCACAATAAAGTCCAATAAAACCGCCAACACCAAAAGAAACAATAACTAGCATCCAATATAAAGGACTGGTAAATGATTGAATACCAGAGATATAAAGATATAGGTTAAACGGGAGAATAAAGAGCAAACCACCTAAGACTTTAATAAACTCTCTAAGAAGTTCAGTATCAGATTTCGCTTCATCAACATATGAGATAATAATTTCATTTGGGGTATCTTTCAGTTTAGGAAATACCTTTTGTAACCAATTTAAATAATTCAATTATGCACCCTTGTTTGCTTGTATACCTAACGCCGCCAGCATGCGCGGCTTTGTAGTGAAGGCGAAGCCGCAGCGGAAAAGACCTCGCCGTGACTGGCCTTGTTATAAACCACCTTACTCACTTACTGCCGCCGATGCTGAACCAACATCTTTTTTAAACAGCAGTATGAATAGATAAATTACGCTAAAGATTGGAATAAGTGACAAAACAGCACCGAGCAAACCCGCAGCCGCTGGCTTTTGCATTTTACGACGAGCTACGTAATAGCATAGTGCGCCCATGATCAGCGCGAAAATGATTACAAATTGGCCGTACAAAGTAGCATTGATATTCAAATGAACTCTCCTTGTGGTTTATAACGCCCTGTTAAGCGGAAAATAATGGTTGGCTATAATCGCAAAGCGATAGCCAACTGTTATTTTTCCGTTTAAGCAACTTGTGTACGCCCGACATGGGCATTGACTTATGAGGTGAAAGTCCTCTGTAGGAAGATCACCGTTTAAATAACACAC